>CAZWFH010000043.1:3840-6547 GCA_964632105.1 uncultured Atribacterota bacterium | reverse complement strand
TGAACTCTCGCAAAAACTTCGCCAGATTTTAAATTATCGCCCAATTTTACCAGAATCTCTACATCCCAGGATTTTTTCTCGTCTATAGATATAAGGCCCATACCCTCGGGAATAAATTTAAATCCCTTCTCATATATCTTGGAAAGAGGTCTCTCAATACCATCAAAAATATTGCCAATAATCCCCGGTCCAAGTTTTAAGGAAAGAGGTTTTTCGGTACCCTGTACTTCTTCTCCTATCCTGAGACCTGAGGTCTCTTCGTATACCTGAATGGTACCCAAGCCTTTTTCTAAAGAAATAATCTCTCCTATGAGTTTTTTTTCGCCCACCATCACCATTTCTCGAACCATAAAATCTTCCATATGATTAGCTTTTACTACGGGACCATTAACGTATATTATATTTGCTTGTCTCGTCATTTTATTACCTCGTTCAACCATGAAGACAGATATTCTCCAATCAGCTTCTTGCTATCTTCCATAATATTATTTACAGTAAAATCTATCTCCAATCGACCATCACCGCTTTTAACAAAAACTCCCCCAATCAGGCTGTTGTCAGCTTCAATTTTATAGGTATCCTCATCTCGGAAGGACTTTATGGTACTTAAAATAACTTTTTGGTTGTTTTTAATGTCATCACTACTGAAACTAAAGTTCACGAATTGGTTGCCAGAAAACCTGGATAATACTTGTTTTATAGCTTCCTTTAAAAATTCTATATACTCTACCGTACTAGTAAAGGTTCTGGTTTTCTTCTTAACTTCCTCTATAATTCTTTCAATAAATTCTTGCTTCTTTTTTAATACTTCCAGGTGCATAGTAGACCGGGACCTTAAAATCATCTGCTGCTTTTTAGTTATAGCATCTTTTGTGGCACTCGCGATTGCTTCCTTTTTTCTTTTTTCATTATCCTTTATAATAGTAGATCGCTGGCTTTCATAATATTTCACTAACTTTTTATTCTTTTGCTGAAAGTCAAGTTCTATTCTCTCTACAATTACCTTGGTGAAAAGGGAAATTTTATCTTCTATACTATTGGGCATAATATTCTATTCACCTCAAATTTTAAGTCCGACGGATTCTTTTATATATTTAGTTAAAAAATCAGGAGGTCGTCTTGTACCGTGTCTATCGGGAATCTCAACTATTATAGGAAGACCATGGGAAAGCTTCATTTCATTTAGTTCCAACTGTACTCTTTCCGCTAATAGTTCTGTTATAATTAGAATTCCTATATCCCGTTTTTTCTTTACCTTTACCAATTCTTTTAATATTTCTTCCCTTTCATGGACTACGATTCCTTCTACACCAGATAACCTCATGCCAGATAGGGTATGAGTATTGTCACTTAACAAAAATATCTTCATACAAATCCTTTTATATTTTACTCAATATTATTATTGAAATAATCAAACCGTATATAGCAATACCTTCAGCCAGACCTACATATATAAGGGTTTTACCCAAAATATTTGGATCTTCAGAAACAGCTCCTAAAGCAGAAGAGCCTACGGCGCCCACAGCATAACCAGCGCCAATGGTAGCAAGTCCCGTGGAAATTGCTGCCGCTATAAATCCCATGCCCGCCGATGATGAATCTGTTGGAGAAGCAGCATAGGTAATGCCCTGTTGCATTAAGAAAAACAGGAACGCTGCCACCATTACTCCATAAATCGATACGCTGGCTTTCACTAATTTTTTAATCCTTTTTGCATTAACTTCATTTTTCTTTAAATAAATATAGAAACCTGTTGCCACGGTCAATCCTGACATAGCCATGGCAATGAACACTACCGCATAATACATTCTTAAGACCCCCATTTCAAATTTATAATATTATAAAGATATATATTTCCGATATTACAAAAAATACTTTTCTTATGAAATAAGCTTATTCTCTTACCTGTAGATGATATAAATTCCATTTTTGCCGGGACATATTCTATGCCATCTCCCCGAAAGTATTTCGTAAAAAGCTCGTAATATTCCAGCCTTAAAGCCTGAATAAACACTATAAGACCTTCTAAAGCAATAATTATTATATTCCCCAACACCAATATCGCCAGAGAACCCCATGAGGTAGTCATCATCCTTGCCATGGTGGCAAAGGCTATATAGAGTCCCACATGGTTCAAAGCAAAAGCTCCTACTCTTATAAAAGATAAAGTGTTAGAAATTATAGAAAGCAGAGTTTCTATTACCCCAAACCCCTCTTCTATATAGTAATTAGCCGGAGATTTTTGGTAAAGCTTATCGGCATGGATTAGCTTGTTAGCTAAGGGTTGTTTAAATACCATCAAAAGAAGAAGGCCAATCATAATATAAATAAATACTGGGGATATACTGGAATGAGTAACGATGACACGGAAAATCATATACAGTAATATTAGATAAAAGATAAGCCCTGCTGCCCCGTTTCTACTAAAAAGTCCTCGTTCTACGTTTTTTTCGATTCCGGAATTTATTATGTTATATATATAAGCACTTAAGATAAGTGCTATACCAAAAACCACTCCAGCTATCAAGATATAATTGATATTTGCCATAGGTCTGATAATGAGTGGTGGTATGATCTTCTCAGAGCCAAAAACACTCCCATAAATAAAACCGAAAACGGTGGAACTTAAACCTATTCTGCTTAACACTCCGCCCAAGCTTCCCTTTTTCAAGACAAGTTCTAAAATAAGACCAGCAAAAAGCAGTAT
>CAZWFH010000043.1:0-3740 GCA_964632105.1 uncultured Atribacterota bacterium | reverse complement strand
CCAAGCTTCCCTTTTTCAAGACAAGTTCTAAAATAAGACCAGCAAAAAGCAGTATTAACCCTTGACCCACATCGCCAAACATCGCTCCGAAGAGAAGCATATAAGTTAGACCAAAAAAGATCGTAGGATCTTTTTCGTAGTAAGCCGGAGTGCCATACATCTTTACCAGTGTTTCAAAGGGTTTGAAAAGTTTCATGTTACTAAGTTTTGTGGGCGGGTGTAGGTTAGAACCACCTTTATCTACATCATCCACTAGAACTATAACATCACCCCCGAACTGGGCTTCCAATTCGCTTTTCAACCTGGTCACATTACTGACAGGAACAAAGCCAAACATAAAAAATAGTTTATCCCCATTAGCCATATCTGACTTGAGTTCTTCGATTTTCTTCTCTATTTCCAGCCTGGAATAACCTTTTTTTAATTCTATAATGTATTTTACCTTATAATCTTCCAGAGATTTCTTAAGGGATTCTATGACCTTTTCTTCCTTGTCTATAGCACTATTAAGTTCCTCTATAACCTTGGCAGCAGTACCCCTAAATTCTACAGGTAAAGGTAAAAGGGTATAATTAAGAGATCTAAAAATCTTTTCTAATATTTCTTCCAGGATTATCGGGGTTATAGAAACCACTATGACATTATTGCTTTCCACTGCCAACTTTAAAACTACTGCGGGTATATTCTCGTAATTCTTTTTGAGCTTGTCATAATTTTCTCTGGAAATTTTTATAAGTCTAAAAGCAAGATGTTTGGTACAAATAAGCTGTTCTATATCAAAATCAAATCTTGACAGATATTTGAGGCTATTAATGTACTCTCTTTTTTTATTGATAGAACGCATCTTTTCTTCTATCTCGTCAGCGGTGGAACGAACTCTATCGTAGATTTCCGAAAGCTGCCTCATAAAGTCATCATAGTTATAATCCTGACCCAGATATTCCTCTCTTACCTGGGGTTTTATATCAAAAAGGCTTAATAAAGATTTTACCACCTCTTCATCTTTGGTAAAATCTTTCTTTGAAGAACAGGGTTTTAAGAAAGGTAGTTCTTCCAAAACTTCTATATTTTTCTCACTGGGGGGCAGAAAAAAATCGCTGGAATTTACCCTAACCAGAGCGTTTATGGTATGCACACTTCCGTTTAAAATCACCAAACGTAAAACTCTGCTTAAAAGATTTTTTTTGCCTATAACTCCCATAATTTTCATTTTTTCTACACTCATAAGAATATCTCCTTGAACTTATGCAACTTTCACCAGAAATTTCCTCGCTTCTTCTGATGGTGTGTCATATCTTATAGCCTCTAGTATGGAAATGATATCCCTTATTTCAAATTCAAATGACCATACGAAATCTATAGTTTGAATTATACTCAGGGAAAACTGCCGGTCCAAAGCCTTAAGCTTATAATATATAAACCGATTTATGCGCCTTTCCATATATATATCCCTGGATATCTCTTCTTTTTTAAATAAAAACCCATAAATTGTATTTGTTATCATCTTGTAGAGCTCCTCAAGATTTTTTGCATAACACATGGCTTTGCGCTCCCTAAAAGTTAGTTTATCTCCAAAATTTATAGTATAATTTAAGAGCTCTTCAGGTGACAGGCTGTAAAATTTTTTACCTCGGTATACCCACTGAATATTATAAAGATCAGCTAATAAACCTTCCCATTTCTTCAATATTTTCCTATCTTCTCGGGATATCTTTAACTTTCGGCTTTGAATAATGCTAAAATACCCCATGTCTAGGGCCATCTCAAACCTAAAGCGGTTTTCTCTCTTGCCATTCACAAGGGGTATTAAGAACTCATAAAACTTCGAACCTTTCAGAGAATATATTAAATCCCGGTTAGTTTTTGATTTAAAAAGTATTTTAGGATCAACTCGGCTGTATTTACCTAAAAAAGAGAGAGGCTTTTCAATAGTTTCTAGATCCTTTCCATTAAAAATACTTCTAGATAAAATTTTTAAATCCTCTATTTCATATTTTATATAAAGCGAACGGATAAATTCTTTGTAATCATCTCGAAAATAGTAAATGAGTTTATCCATATTTTTTATCATGTTGTTCTTCAAAATATCTTCCAAGTCTCGCCTGCTGATATTGTCTATATTAATTTCTCTTAACAGCTTGCCGTAAGAAGTGTTATCTTTTAAATAACGAGCTACACCAACTACAGACTTTTCCTGAATCATGTTTAAGTAGTCTTCGCGTTTCAAAAAATCTTTTTCTAATGCCCTTATCTTGGTATTTACAGCTGCATATATAATTACTTTATCCATAGGTTTCTTTCTTAATATTAAAAATTTGCTTTAAGATTTCATCAGTAATATTTTTTTGGGATTTTTCGAATTTTTGCTCCATATCCTCTAGAATTTCTTTTATATCCATCTTTAGCTTACCCACTTCTTGTTGTCCTTCTTGTATTATCTTTTGTGTAATTTCCCTCGTTTCATCCCTTATCTGAGATGTATAATCTCTGAGCATTTTTTGTTCTTCTTCTTTATATTGGCTCTCCAGGTCTACCAGCTGTTTTTTCCTTCTTTCATTCATCTCGGCTGCCTTAGTATCAAGTTCTATAAGTCTTTCTATTATAGGTTGTTTTTCCAAAATACCACCTTCTTTAAGGTTTTAATCCCTTAAAAATAGTTAAAAATTTGACCATTATGGATAGGCCTGTTTAAAAAGTAATTACCTTTAATTAATGGCTAAACCTTAATTTACTCCTGTTATGTTACAAAGTCAAATCAAAATTCAAAACAATAAATTACAAATTTATCTGATATTCTTTTATCTTGTTCTGCAGGCTTCTACGGCTTATTCCTAAAATCTCTGCTGTTTTAGTGCGATTACCCTTATTTTGAATTAGATACTTTATAATTAATTCTTTTTCTGTTTCTTTCAAAGTCCCTTTTTTTTCAATATACTCTTCTTTGCTTATAAAATTGAAATATTTTTCATCGATTATTTCGTCTTTTGCCATAATCATACTTCGCTCAATAATATTTTCCAACTCTCTTATATTACCCGGATAATTATAATCCAACAGTAATTCCATAGCTTTTGCAGAAACTTTTTTAACTTTCTTATTTAATATTTTATTATATTTACTAATGAAATGCTCCACAATTAAAAGTATGTCCTCTTTTCTTTCCCTTAAAGGAGGAACATCCACATTAAAGACATTTAGCCGATAAAATAAATCTTCCCTAAATTTTCTTTCTTCAATTTCTTTTTTTAAATCTTTGTTAGTAGCAGATAATATTCGTACATCAACTTTAATTGTCCTTGAACTTCCTACTCTTTCAAATTCCCTTTCCTGTAAAACCCTAAGTAATTTTGTTTGGATAGTAAGGCCCATCTCTCCTATTTCATCCAAAAAAATAGTCCCTCCGTTTGCTATTTCGAAACGGCCTATCCTCTTGGTAATAGCTCCGGTAAAAGAACCTTTTTCATGTCCAAATAGTTCGCTCTCCAGGAGATTAGGAGAAAAGGCTACACAATTTACCACTACAAAGGGGCCATTTTTATGTAGACTGTTTTTGTGTATTGCTCGAGCTATCAATTCTTTCCCGGTGCCACTTTCGCCGGTAATGAGCACAGTAGCAGTAGTGGGAGATACGTTTTTCACCATTTCTAAAACTTTATTTATAGAACTACTCTTTCCTATAATTTCATCAAAATTAAATCTCTTCTCTTCTTCCTCTCGATAATAGATGTTTTCCACTTCTA
>CAZWFH010000042.1:0-10569 GCA_964632105.1 uncultured Atribacterota bacterium | reverse complement strand
AAACTGGCACGTCTTATGGTGGGAAGAGAAGTCCTTTTTCAAGTCGAACATCCTTTGGTAAAGCTCGGTAAAGTATCCCTTGCTTTAGAGGGAATTTGGGCTCAGGGAGATGAGGACATTCCTGCCCTGCGAGGGATTGACCTTAAAGTGCACTCCGGTGAAATTTTGGGAATTGCCGGGGTCTCGGGTAGGGGCCAGCGTGAACTTGCAGAAGTCATCGCCGGTTTGCGGAAATCTACAAAAGGCAAAGTGCTTATAAAAGGGAATGATGTTACCAATTGGTCTCCTTCACAGCTTCTCGAATACGGTCTTTCTTATATTCCCGAAGAACGAATGC
The DNA here is from genome assembly GCA_964632105.1 of uncultured Atribacterota bacterium. Lineage (GTDB taxonomy): Bacteria > Atribacterota > Phoenicimicrobiia > Phoenicimicrobiales > Phoenicimicrobiaceae > Sediminicultor. Next base: position 10,232 of record CAZWFH010000042.1, on the reverse strand, counting down.
GAGATGGTACAATAAAAAAATTTACCGTAGAGGAAAACCTGATTCTTAAAGACCACATACACAAACCTTATACTGATGGAATATTTATGAATTTCAAAAACATTGCCCGGGAAAGCGAACGCTTGATAAGTGATTTTGATATCAGGACTCCTTCCCGCTATACTTCCTTGAAAAGCTTATCCGGCGGAAATATCCAGAAATTAATCCTGGCACGAGAACTCTCCCGAAAACCCGTTGTTCTGATTGCCTCCCAACCTACGCGTGGTTTAGACGTCAGTGCGACGGAATATGTTCATCGTCAATTGATTGAACAGAGGACAAAATTAAAAACAGCAACTCTTCTTATTTCTGATGACCTGGACGAAATATTATCACTCTCTGACCGGATTGCGGTTATTTACGAGGGCAAGATAATGGGAGTGGTAAAACGAAACGAAGTCAGTGTTGGCAAATTAGGCTTGATGATGGGAGGAGAAATGTCAAGGGGACGGTTCTCTTGACAATGTTACCCCCAAGGTATAAGATGACCTAAAGAGGTGATCAAGTGCCCAGATATCCCAGAAAATACAGTAAAACAGGAATATATCACATCATGCTCCGGGGGAATGAAAGAAAAGATATATTTATTGATGAAGAAGACAAGGGAAAATTTATTAAGATAGTTTTTAAAAAGAAAGCGGATGAGGCTTTTAAATTATATGCCTATTGTATTATGGGCAATCACCTCCACCTGGTTATCCAAGAGCAAAAGGAACCAATATCCCGAATAGTTAAAAAGATAACCACCAGTTATGCCTACTATTTTAATAATAAATATAAAAGAGTGGGACACCTCTTCCAGGATAGATATAAAAGTGAAACCATCGAAGATGAACCTTATTTGCTCTCGGTAATCAGATATGTCCATAATAATCCCGAGAAAGCCGAGATCACCAAAAAAGAAAAATATAAATGGAGTAGTTACTCTAACTATATTGACATATTAAATTATACAGAAATTCCTGAGATAAAAGAGATACTGGAGATGTTTTCCTCAGATATAGAAAGAGCATTAAAAGAATTTATTCATTACAGCAATAAATATGAAGAAAAAAACTTTCTTGAGATGAAAGAGACTATAAAATCTGAAATAGATGAAGAAAATGTTAACGAATATATAAATGAGTATCTGAAGTCAAGAAACTTAAAAAAAGAGGATTTGAAAAGAAGAGAACATACTAAACAAAAAGAAGATTTGATCCAACAATTAAAAAAAAGATCGAATTTATCAAAAAGGAAGATAGCTATTTTAATTGGAGTAAATCGGGAAACGGTAAGAAAAGTGTCAAAAGAACCGTCCCCTTGACAATTTGAATCTACAAGAAGATTTACTGATTTATTAAGTAGTAAAAAAATATCATATGAATTAAAAATCCTTAAAGGTTTAGGCCATGAATATCCGGATAATTTTAATGAAATATTGCAAAAGGTAATTGAATTTATTTTGAAGAGTTAAATAATGATTAAAAATAAAAATAGTAAAATAAACGACAAGGGACGAAGAAGTGTCTAAAGGTATTCTCATATGAAGATAACTAAGAAGCAAGCACGCCAATTTATACTTGTACACCAAAAAATTATGCCTGCACGAAAACTTCAGGGAAAAGAAGGTATACTTGGATACATATGCCGTGTCGGCTGTATCCAATTTGATCCGCTTAATGTGGTTGGATACAATCCATACCTTGTCCTTCAGTCTCGAATTGAAAATTTCAAACCAGAATATCTACGAGAACTTTTGTATTCTGACAGAAAATTATTGGATGGATGGGATAAGAATATGGCTGTCTATGATGTTGAAGATTGGCCATATTTTAGTAGGTATCGTGAAAAAGCATACCAGCGGCATGGCGGCGAATCTAATTCTATCAGCAAAATATTGCCAGAAGTAAGAAATGCCCTTGAGCAGAACGGACCTTTATCATCTACCGACTTGAAATTTGACAATAAAGTAGATTGGTCCTGGGCACCTACCAGGGCAGCTCGCGCAGCCTTGGAGAGCATGTACTTTTGGGGAGAATTAATTATCCATCATAAAATAGGTACAAGGAAGGTTTATGACTTTACCGAAAAACATCTTTCATCTGAATTGCTGTCTATGCCAGACCCTAATGTTACGCTGCAACAGTACTTCGAGTGGAAGGTTAAAAGGCGAATCGGAGCTGTCGGACTACTGTGGGGACGTTATAGTGAAGCATGGCTTGGTATACACTGGATGAAAAGCAAGGAACGAACTGAAGCTCTTTTGCGACTTGAGAAAAAAGGCGAGATATTACCAATTAAGGTAAAGGATATTAAATATCCTTTCTACATCCGAAAAGAAGAAGTACCATTATTGCATGAGGTGTTAAATGGGATTGATGTAAAACCACAAGCCTCTTTTATTGCCCCTTTGGATAATCTATTATGGGATCGAAAATTAATAAAAGAGATTTTTGGATTTGAATATATATGGGAAGTATATAAACCAGTTTCTGAACGTAGATACGGCTACTATGTATTACCAGTATTATACGGTGATAGTTTTGTGGCGCGTTTTGAACCTAAGCTTAATAAAAAAACTGGAAAACTTGAGATAATTAACTGGTGGTGGGAGCCTAATGTAATTATTTCAGAAGAGATGAAACAGGGATTGATTCGATGTTTTGAACAATTTTTAAACTATTTAGGTGCAACTGGTATAAAGTTTAGCAAGGAAAGTGATGTAACAAAAAATTTGAAATGGTTGCAGAAAATTACAATTACAGACTGACCAGAGCGAAGGAAAAAAATATGAAACATGTACAAAATGAATTAGCTCTTTGCGGTGTTTTCTGTGGCGCATGTCCATCTTGCCATGGCACAGTACACTTTTATCATTATAAATGTAGCAAATGTGGAAAAGAAGTAATTGCTTAATATTCTGACACGTCGCCTAACAGCGGATATACGGTTTATCTTCGCTTCACCCAAATTGGCTTTCAGCCGACTTCGCAAATCCGCGGGATACTATGTACAATGACATACATAAAAGAAGAGGAGAGATGTTTTTTGATAAAAGCAAAGAAAATAAAACCAGGATCACGAATTGCAATTATTTCACCTTCAAACGGACTTCCATTTTTATTTCCTGATATTTATGAATTAGGGTTAAAAAATTTGAAAGAAATATTTGGTTTTGAAATAGTTGAAATGCCCACTGCAAGGATGTCTCCGGATGAACTTTATAAAAATCCAAAATTGCGTGCAGACGATATAAATCAAGCTTTTGCAGATGATAGTATTGATGGAATTATAACTTCAATAGGAGGGTATGAATCTGTACGAATTCTAAAGTATTTAGATATTGATATAATCAAGAAGAATCCAAAGTTTATTATGGGTTTTTCAGATGCTAGTACTTTTTTATCTTATCTAAATTATTTAGGAATGGTAACATTTTATGGCCCTTCGGTAATGGCTGGATTTGCACAGCTTAAACATCTTCCTTTTCAGTACATAGAACATATTAAAAGAATTTTATTTACAGATCATTTCACTTATACTTATGCTCCTTATGCAAAGTGGACTAATGGCTATAAAGATTGGAGTAATAAAGATACTCTAGGAGAGTGTACGGAATTTTTCAATAATGAAAATGGGTGGACTTTCTTGCAAGGAAAGGGAATTACCCAAGGTCGTCTTTGGGGCGGCTGTATCGAAGTTTTAGAATTCATCAAGTCAACCGATTATTGGCCCGATAAAAATTTCTGGAATGATAAGGTTTTGTTTTTGGAAACATCTGAAGAAAAACCTTTACCAAGTCGAGTAGGATATATGCTAAGAAATTATGGCATTCAAGGAATACTCGAGAAGGTAAAAGGTGTTGTTTTTGGTAGGGCAAAAGATTATTCGGTTAAAGAAAAAGAGGAACTTAACAAAATTATCTTAAGTGTAATAAGGGATGAGTTTAATGTGAGTGATATCCCTGTAATTGTTGATATGGACTTTGGCCATACTGATCCGAAGTTAATTTTACCTTTAGGTTGTATGGTTAGTCTTAATCCAACAACTAAAGATATTGCGTTAATAGAGAATCCCTTTAACTAATAGTACGAAATAGTATTGCACATAACAGCGGATATATGCTGCGGGCTTCGCCCTTTGGTACATTCGACTACGTCGAACGTCGTATAAGCTCGGAACGTTAGCTGAAATCATCCTTAAAGGAGGAGAAATCTATGAATTCTAATCTTAAATGGTGGCAGAAGTTTTTCAAGGGTACTTGGCAACATGTTCAACCACTTGTACATACTCCTGAACAAAATCAGAAAGAAGCAGATTTTATTGAAGATGTCCTTAATGTAAAACTTCCGGCTGAGATACTTGATGTACCTTGTGGAGAAGGTCGTTTAACTATTGAATTGGCTTCTCGTGGATACAAAATGAGCGGGGTTGATATAAATGAAAATTTCCTTAAAGAGGCAAAAGAAAAGACTGAAAGAAGAGGGCTGGATATCATTTGGCATCATGGAGATATGCGCAAAATACCATGGGAAAATAAATTCAATGCTGCTTTCTGCATGTGGGGAAGTTTCGGCTATCTTGATGATGAGGGAGATACGGAATTCATTAAGGCAGTGAGCCGATCATTAAAAAGAAGCGGGGTTTTTCTTTTGGATATCCTGGTTGCTGAGACACTTTTTCCAAAATACCGACCAAAGGGGTGGAACAAGATAGGAGATATTATCGTATTAGAAGATAGAATTTGGGATCACATAACTGGACGGATAGAGGTAGATTGGACATTTATCCGACAGAAAAATCAGTCGACTTATCATAGCAGTATTAGAATTTATACTTATAAAGAAGTTATTAATTTATTGAGACAAAATGGATTTGAGCATTTCGTGGCGTTCGGGTCATTATCAAAGGATGCTTTTCAATTTGGAGCACAGAGGTTATTTATAACTGCAAGGAGAATTTAATATGGGGAATGGCCGACTTCATCTAACAGCGTCTTTGCGACGCTTTGCTAAATGCCTTCGACACTTTACAAACACGCAAGATGTTGGTCGAAATGTTCCCTATAAAAAATCTTATAAGGAAAAACAATAAATGAGAGCACCATTTCAAATTTTAGTAATTCCATTCAAGAAAAATATTAATCAGATTAAGGTTGCAATTTTCAAACGCAAAGATTCTTTAAATTGGCAGTTTATAGCAGGAGGGGGAGAAAAGAATGAAACTCCCTTAGAATCTGCAAAAAGAGAATCCTATGAGGAAGCAAATATTAAGAGTTCTTTACCATTTTTTAAACTTAGTACAATATCCTCAATTCCAAGGAATAACTTCAAAGACTATCATAATTGGAATAACAACATTTATGTAATTCCAGAATATTGTTTCGCAGTTGAAATAGTAGGAAATAACATTTTTCTTTCAAAAGAACATTCAGAATACAAATGAGTATCAATAAAAGAAGCTCAAACTATATTATGCTGGGACAGTAATAAAACAGCGTTATGGGAATTAGAAGAAAGAATAAAATCGAATGATTTGATTCTATAATAAATTTTAAAAGAGAGCACTTCGCATAATATGATGTTTGTGGCAAGCTTACACTTACCCAAATCAGCTTGCAGTGGACTTTGCAAACATCAATAATATTAGGTGCAATAACCGCGCGTAATCAGGAAGAGTGATTATATGATAAAAGTTACAGAGTTTGAGAGTGAATTTGTTACCGTACTCCCGGAGACATATAACCTGCTAAGAGGGCAGCCAATTTGATAGTTCATCGCAGTGTACAAGGAATAATCTTACATGGTTCTCGTGGACTTGCAGGTGGGTATCGTCCTGATTCTGATGTTGATTTGTCTCTCATTGTCAGCACTAATCAATTGCCGAACGGTTTAGAACTTGATGGTTTTTTAAGAAAGGTTATAGAAACAACACTGGATTATTGGCAAAGCACTATAGAGGCAGATCTCGCTGCCATCTTCGATACAAAGAATTGTGACTTGAAATGTTTTGATAAAACAACTTTTAACGAGAAGGCCTGCAAAATCGGCGGTGTAGATTGCTTTGGTATCTACAAAATACAGAAGGGGTTCAATGGGTTTGTCGTTGGTGCTGGAACACAAGTAAAGCTAATGTATCCTTGCTTGACGATTTGGCGGAATAACACTTGAAGAAAAAAATATATTGCCGATTGCAATTGCAAGAGCGAGTTTGTTTTTTATATGCACAGCTTCATTTACATCTAACCCTGTTATTGAGTTTAGGAATCAAATATTAAAACAAGGATCATTTATTAACTGGGTACTATCAAAAGGTTAATAAATAGGCACACATCCTATTTGGGAAGATATTCGAACCAGTTCGAATATAAACAATTAGGCGAAATTTTGAGAGGAAAAAAAGATGAAGATTGAAGTTGTTAACCTTACTGAGGAAAACTCAAGGGGTGCTCCAGAGTGGGAGAGTCGTCCCTTTAGCTGTAAGCATTGCATTTATTGGGAATTCCCAGAAGAATACATAGACCCAGTAATGGAGAGAAAGGAAGATATGATACAAAAGAAATTGAAGTGGCTGCGGAGCACATACCAAGACTTTGGCAACTATGGTAAGATGATATATGTAAACGGAAAACCTGCTGGCTATGCACAATATGCACCGCCAGGACTTCTTCCTCGCTCGGCAGATTATCACTCAGGACCATCAAGTGATGATGCTGTATTGATTTCATGTTTATTTATTCCTCACCAAGATTTTAGGGGACTAGGATTGGGTAGCCGACTCCTTCAAAGCATAATCAATGACCTGAGAAAAAGAGAAACAAAAGCAGTTGAAACTTTCGCAAGAAAAGGTAAATCGAATAATCCATCTGAACCTGTAGAGTTCTATTTAAAAAACAGATTTAGAATCTACAAAGACGACATAGAGTTTCCTCTTATGAGGTTAGATTTATAAGGAAGAGTAAAGTTGTTTACAATACTTTGCCTAACACAGCATAAAAGATTCGTGCCTAACGGTTTTCATTCAAATTTTTTATTTCGCAAAAACTTCTTTTATGCTGGAAACGTTCGGTGAAATCGCTAAGTTAAAGGAGCATCTCTAATGCGAATAGAATTAAGTGGCTATATTACCTTAAAGTGTAATAGTCGGTGTATCCACTGTGCTGTTGATGCGGGATAAAAAAAGAAGAAAGAGTTATCATTCGAGGAATGGAAGAAAATCCTAAAAAGGTTTTCAGAAATTGGAGGGAAAACTTTTACCGTTCACGGAGGGGAGCCATTTATCAGGCACGATATGATTCCAATCCTTCAATATGCTACTTCTCTTAACTTGCGATGTGGAGTAATAACAAACGGACTTCTATTGGACGATAGGAAGCTTCACATGCTCAAAGATTGCACAGAATGGGTTCTTATAAGTCTTGATGGACCTGGCAAGGTTTACAAAGAACTTCGTGGGGTTGACGGTGCTAAAAAAAACAATTACTACGATTGAGAAGGCTAAGGAAATCGAGGTTAATGTAGCTATAGATTTTGTGGTAACTCGAAAGAATATTGAGTATATTGACTGGATTGTTGATATTGCTGTAAATTTACAGGTTGAGTGGCTTACCTTAGAACTCCTCCGTGCACAAGGCCGAGGGGAGCAGTTGAAGGATTATCTGCTTGAAGGTAATCATATTATAGAGGTTAACAAAAGAGTGGAAACTCTCAATAAAAAGTATGGAGGTAAACCAATATTTATTACACACGGAGAGGTGAATATAAAAAGATTTAAAGATAATCCAAATTTATTCAAATATGCCGACAAAACATTTTGGTTTCTTCCTGATGGTGTCCTTCTTCCGGATATCGCACTACCCGATAACAGATACTGGTATGCGGGCAATCTTTTAGTTGGATTTAACTTAAATAAACAAAAAATTAGAGAGTATGAGACTTTTAGAGAATTGGTGTTTATAAATGTGTGTAAAAAGCTTTCAAGGAACTGTCCGGTAAATTGGGAAGAAGAGATTTATAAAGCAGGGAAAATGATTAATAACGATTTCAGACAACCCAGAGTTTGTGGCTCAAGTGCTTTCGCTAAAATGCCCTTTGGGCTTACCCAATAACGCACTTTTGAAAAGAAGAGAACATACTAAACAAAAAGAAGACTTGATCCAACAATTAAAAAAAAGATCGAATTTATCAAAAAGGAAGATAGCTATTTTAATTGGGGTAAATCGGGAAACAGTAAGAAAAGTGTCAAAAGAACCGTCCCCTTGACATTTCAAATAAAGTGAATGATTAAATAATATTACAAGTTAGAAATGGGGTTTATATGGTTAGAAATAGCCGTAATTATAATTTTATTAGTACAGATAAACCTATGTTAGGCCGCGGGAAAGAGAACCTATGATAGATTATCTAACCTATTACTACAAGCATGGTACAGAACCATTTCGAAGCCTGTCTGCGCTACCAGATGAAGAAGTCATAAAAATCATGGAAGAACTTTGCGATGACACTCTTTTTGGGGCAAGATTCAAAGATCCAATTCAGTATATGCGTAATCGAAGGCAAACGGAGCAGTGGGTACGTGAGGAGTTCATGGCAAAGGGGGGGCGACCTCAGGAGGCTTATCCGATTCCAATGGTGCTTGGGGCATCCAAATGGATGGTGAAACAAGCTCCTGATCCTGATGCTCATGGGGAAATACGCATACCTCTCTCAATCTTTACGGAGTATGATGTCAGTTTTACTTACCCGGATAGCATGATCTCCCTATGGTTTGGTAGGGAGAAACCAAAAGAATATTATCTACCAGATTATCACGGCAAGGTATTCACGTTATCAGAAATACTTTCAATAGTAGGAGAAAAGGGATTGCCTGAGGAAGACTGGGAAACAAATCTCCCCAGCGACCTTGCCCCTTACATTGAAGCGCAAGTATGGAATCATAAACTGCTTGAAATATACAAGCAATAATAATGGGTAAATTACAAAACTTTGTTTCTGATGTTGAAGAAAACATGTTTAGTATGATAATACGGCCTAACCCTGCATACAGGTAACCCGCCTTTGGCGGGAGGGTAAGTGGCGCGAAAATGGGAAATTATGGCTATAATGAAATTATCAGGATTTGCTAAATCGGCGGGCACCTGATGCTTTCATTATGCCGCCCGAGCTGTTCAGTTTTATGGGGTCACTCCAGTCCTCCGGCGACTTTGTCACCGTAGATCAGATAATACCAGAATGTGACAGGGGACGGCAGAGCGTGTGAAAATTAATTATAACATTTTTCATAAAAACTCAAACTACCTAACCTTTATTAGAGTACACCCCTATCGCTGGGCACATTTACCCAAAAATAATGCTTATTGTATGATAAAATAGGCTTAAAGGCAAAAGTAATACTTATGCCAGTACCACTTTCCTTCTTTGTCTTAATCTTCTTAATATCTCTTCTGTTCCCAGGATGTTGATGGCCCGCTTAAAGTTATAGGCCAGAAATGATAGTGAAATCTCAGCACTAACCGAAACCTTTCTTTTGGTTAGGAAGAAATAAGCTCCCCAGCCTCGTTTTATGGTACCAAAGGGATGCTCTACAATCATTTGCCGGAGCTTATACTTTTTTAAGTTCCTTTTGGTTTGTGAATCAATCCGGTCAAGGAAGTCCTGGTCAGCATGTCGGCAGATGCTCCTGCCCTTCTTGGCGCTGGTGCACCTGGCTTTAAATTCACATTTTTTGCAGGCAGCATCATTACGGTATTCATAGCCGATTATCTTTCCATCTTTCTTCCTGGCCCGGTAATAATGGAGTTCCTTTCCAGCTGGACAGAGATAGACATTTTTGGTTGGGTCATATTTAAATTGATCAGAATAGAATGCTGGGTCTTTGGTACCATTGGCATAGGTTTGTTTGGTGATGTAAACAGTGATCCCATTCTCTGCACATTTTTTTAAGTCTTTAGCTTGGTAGTAACCCTTATCTGCCAATACTTCAAAGGTTTTGTTTCCAAAGAGCTTTTTTGCCCTTAGGGCCATGTTGTCAAGTTCACCTAAGTCATTTGGTTTTTGAGTAACCTTGAAGTCGGCAATTAATTTGTGTTTGGCATCTACAGTGGTTTGAATATTGTAACTTACCTCAACATTATTGTGGTTAGCCATCAGCCGGGAGTCGGGATCGGTGGTGGAGATCTCATTTTCTCCGCTTTGTTTTAGTTTCCTCTGGTA
>CAZWFH010000041.1:0-10664 GCA_964632105.1 uncultured Atribacterota bacterium | reverse complement strand
GAAGTAAAAAGAAGTCCCAAGGAAGTAAAAATATATCAGTTTAATTTAATAAATTTTGACCAAAGGGTAAATCCAATAGTTAAATTCGAAGTTGTTTGTTCAAAGGGTACATACGTTAGAACATTATGTAACGATATAGGTAATGAATTAGGTTGTGGCGCGCACTTATCAAGTTTAGTAAGAAAAAAGGTTGGTAATTTTAGCATTGAAGATTCGCTAAATTTAGAGGAATTTAGAGAGAATAAAACTTTAGGGAAGAAATGTCTTATTAGCATTGATTCCGCTCTTGAAGGATTAAATAAAATAACTGTAAAAAGTGAAGCAACTAAAACCGTTTTAAACGGCGGGGTTATATCAAGTGAGCAGATTGTTGAAATTCCGGAAGGACTAAAGACAGGAAAGGACAAATTTGTTAAAATGTTTGATGTAAAAGGTAATTTACTGTCTATTGGCACTTCGATTAAAGATGATGGGGGAAATATTATCTTTAAGCCGGTTAAGGTTTTTAGAAATTATTAATTTTGCTAATTCGATTTAGATAATAAATAATAAATTAAAAAGTTAAAACTAAAAGCGAAAAACCATAATTATTATTTAAGAATCCTGAAGCCAGTAGTCAGGAGTCAGAAGAATATAAAATAACTTAACAAAGAATATAATCTCATAATTTAAGATAATTCTGAATACTGAATTCTGTCTTCTGGCTTCTGTTTTCTTAACCAATTATCTAAGCAACTAATCAACGAATCGAGACATATATTTAAATTTTAAATATGGTTTTACGTTTTGCGCTTTTCGTTTTTCATTCTATTACTATATACAATATGCTATATACTAATTAGAATTAGAGTTTATCAAAAAAGGAAATTCCTATATACTTTAATTATGAAAATCATAAGATATTCAGAAAATATCATATTGCCGAACAAAAAACGATATATTGCTTTAGGTGTCTTTGACGGTGTACACTTAGGACATCATAAATTGATTAAACAAACCGTTGATAAGGCCAAGAAGAATAATGGAATAAGTATTGTTGTTACTTTTGACCCTCATCCCGATAAAATAATTAACCCGGAAAGCAACGTTTTTTTGTTAACCACTTTGGAGGAACGAATAAGCCTAATTAAAGAATCAGATGTTGATATTTTTCTTATTATTAAATTTAATAAGATGATGAGTAAAATGCCGCCTGAAGATTTTATAAGTAAAATATTAGTTGATAGTTTGAAGGTAAAAGAACTTTTTGTAGGCTTTAATTATAAATTTGGTTTTCAGGGAAAAGGGAATACAGATATTTTAAGAGAATATGGTAAATCTTATAAATTTAAAACTAATATATTAAAACCAGTGGTTGTAAATAATACCATAATTAGTAGTACCATAATAAAAGATTATATTGGGTCAGGAGAAATCGAAAAAGCAAGAAAATTATTAGGACATGATATCACGATTTCGGGAAAAGTAATTTCTGGAAAAGGCAGAGGAAGAAAATTATTAAACTTTGCTACAGCCAATATTGAAACACCGCCAAATAAGCTTATTCCTGTTAACGGAGTATATTTGGTAGAAATTAAAATTGATAATAGAAAATATTATGGCTTAATGAATATAGGAGTTAAACCAACTTTTAGAGAAACAGAACGCACTATTGAAGTTCACATTATAAACTTCAATAAAAAAATATATAATAAAAAAGTAGTCGTTAATATACTGCAAAAAATAAGAGAAGAAAAATACTTTAACCATCCAAGTTTATTAAAAAAACAGATAGAAGATGACATTTTAGTAGCCCATAAAATGATTGATAAATTAAATTAGTATAACAGTATCGAGTATCGAGTATCGAGTATATAGTATCGAGTAAAGAGAGAAGAGGGAAGAGAAAAATAACTGAAAAAATAAAAAACTTTCAAGATTTGAGAATCTGGAAAATAGGAATAGAAGTTGTTAAAGATATCTATATATTGACTAAAAAATTCCCAAAAGAGGAGTTATATGGGTTAACTTCTCAGATGAGACGTTCAGCAATTTCGATACCATCAAATATTGCAGAAGGATTTAGAAGATATCATAATAAAGAATATAGACAGTTTTTATATATAGCATTGGGAAGTTGTGCTGAATTAGAAACACAAATAATAATTGCAAACGAATTAGATTATATTAATGAAACAAATAAAACAGAACTTATTGAAAAAATAAAATATATTTGCCGAATGACAGTAAAATTAATAAGTAAATTATAATCTAAATTTATATAAAGTATTCTTTGTCTTAATTATTTTCTCGATACTGTTTTTACTATATACTTGATACTATATACTCGATACTGTTCTTTATCGATATTCGATACTATATTGTTACTTTGAATTTTAGTGGGATAGTTAGATAGAAAGGGGAATACTACTTTTTCTATCTTTTCTTTCGTTTTCTTAACTCGATACTCGATACTATATACTCGATACTGTTTATAGGTTGAAGGGTATAATGGTTTATGATAAAATAATGAAGATATAAAAATTAAAATAATAAATAAAAAATAAAAGGAGAGAGAGTAATATGATTTTTGCTAAAGATGAGAAAGGGAAGATAATAACAAAATATCAGCATCATACTACTGATACTGGTTCATCAGAAGTTCAAATTGCTTTGTTAACTGAAAGAATAAACGATCTTACCGGACATCTGATAAAGAATAAGAAAGATTTTCATTCAAAGCAAGGTTTATTGAAGATGGTGGGGAAAAGAAGAAAATTATTAAAGTATCTTAAAGATAATGATATTGCTAAATATCGAAAAATTATTGAGTCACTAAATTTACGAAAATAATAAATTAGTCGCTAGTGAATAAACCTAGCGTGGAGCGTATAGCGTTTAGCGTATAGTATCATAAACAAAATGTATACGCTCTACGCTAAACGCTATACGCTAGTTTGTACGAGATACGATTCACAAGATACGAGATACTAATCAGGGCTTATCGGAAAAGAAAATTACTATAAAAAAAATAAAAATATAAATCATTTTTAGTTAATAAAAATGACTTATTAGCTAAAAAAGGAGGAAAAAAAATATTTAATGTTAGGAACTAAAGAAATTAAAATTAATTTGAATGGTAAAGTAATAAATATAGAAACCGGTAAAATTGCTAAACAGTCAGCCGGTTCGATTGTAGTTAGTTGTGAGGGAACTATCGTGCTGGTAACAGCAAACAGTTCCAAAGAACCACGTGAAGGGATAGACTTTTTCCCTTTAATGGTAGATTATGAGGAAAAATTTTATGCTGCTGGTAAAATACCAGGAGGTTTTTTCAAAAGAGAGGGTAGACCAAGCAAGAATGCGATATTAACTTCACGACTTATTGATCGCCCATTGCGGCCTTTGTTCCCCAAAGAATATAGAAACGATGTCCAGCTTATTGCTACCGTTTTGTCGTATGATCAAAAAAATTTACCGGATGTACTTGCTATAATAGGAGCTTCTGCGGCTTTATGGGTATCGGATATTCCTTTTCAAGGTCCCATAGGAGCCGTCAGGATTGGACTGATAGAAAACGAATTCATAGTTAATCCCAGCCCTGAGGAATTAGAAAATTCAGAATTAGACTTAATTATAGCTGGTACAAAAGATTCAATTATAATGATGGAAGGCGATGCAAAAGAAGTACCTGAAGAAATTGTATTAAAGGCAATTAGTATTGCTCAGGAAGCAATTAGTACCATTGTAGAAGGTCAAGAAAAATTATCCGATATTTTGGGAAAATCTAACATAAAAGAAGAAAAACAATATTCAGAAACAGAAGAATTAGCAGATAATTATCGTAAAGAAATTAGAAATCTTTACAAGAAAGAAATTAAAAAATCAATATGTATAAGTGAAAAGAAGGAAAGAGAAAATACATTAAAAAATATATTTAGTCAGATTACTGAAAAATTATCTGTTGAGGGAGACAATTTATCCCTCTTGAAAAATGCCTATGATGAAGTTTACAAAGAGACTGTTCGTGATTTAATAATTCAGGAAAAAATAAGAGTAGACGGAAGAAAATTAGACGAAATACGGCCTATTAGCTGCGAAACCGGGGTGCTTCCTCGAGTTCATGGAAGTGCTTTATTTACCAGAGGTGAAACACAAGCCTTAGTTATTACTACTCTTGGGACCGTAAAAGATAGGCAATTCATAGATACTCTGGAAGAAGAATCTTCAGAAAGGTTTTATCTGCATTATAACTTTCCGCCTTTTAGCGTTGGTGAGGTAAGACCGAGAAGAGGTCAATCAAGAAGAGAAATTGGTCATGGTTCATTAGCAGAAATGGCCTTAAAAGCGGTAATTCCTCCGGAAGAAGAATTTCCTTATACTATTCGCATAGTTTCTGAAATCTTAGAATCAAATGGCTCTTCTTCTATGGCTTCTGTTTGCGGAGGAAGCCTGTCCTTGTTTGACGCCGGAGTTCCTATAAAAAAGCCGGTAGCCGGAGTTGCCATGGGATTAGTAAAAGAAGATGAAAACGTAGAAATATTAACCGATATTTTAGGCTTAGAAGATCATTATGGTGATATGGACTTTAAAGCCACCGGAACCGACCAAGGTATTACCGCTATTCAGATGGACTTAAAAATTGCGGGTATCTCAAAAGATACAATGCAAGATGTTTTACAGAGGTCAAAAGAGGCGAGATTATTTATTCTTGATAAAATGAATAAAACAATGTCTGAACCTAATGAAAAACTATCAGATTATGCGCCAAAAATATTAGTTATAAATGTTGACCCTTCTAAAATTGGCATGGTAATCGGCCCCAGCGGAAAAAATATTAAAAAAATCATAGAAGTAACGGGTGCCGCTATCGACATCAAAGATGACGGAGAAGTATTTATAGCTGCAACAGACGAAAAAACCATGAAGCAAGCAAAAAAGATGATTGAAGATTTGGTAAGAGAAGCGAAGGTTGGGGAAACATATGAAGGAAAAGTAACCAGGACAACTAATTTTGGAGCTTTTGTTGAAATTTTCCCTGGAAAAGAAGGCCTGGTCCATATTTCTAAATTGTCACATGAACGAATAAGGAAAGTTGAAGATGTAGTTAGAGTTAATGATAATATATTGGTTAAATGTATCGGAATTGATAATCAAGGTAGAGTTGACCTAAGAAAAATAGAGGATGAAGAAAATAATATTATAAACCATGACGCTGAAAAGAAAAATGAAAAATATGACTGATATTTATTGAAACAACATGAAACAGATAAAACAAAAGTGGATTTGGTGCAGTGGAGAATAACAAAATAGAAATAAAAATAGAAAAAGTAGAAGGATGTGAGGATTTATCTTTGCCTATTTCCGCAAGTAAATTCTCCTCCGGAGTTGATTTGCTATGCGCAGAAGCTGAAGATACCGTATTAAAACCGGGTAAGGTAAAATTGATTTCCACCGGGTTCAAAATTATGATTCCTGAAGGTTATGAAGGTCAAATAAGGCCTCGAAGCGGTTTAGCTCTTAAGCATGGTATTACGGTTTTGAATACACCGGGTACTATCGATTCGGATTACAGAGGTACTGTAAAAGTAATATTAATCAATCTAGGTGAAGTAGAATTTATTATACGAAGAGGAGATAGAATAGCTCAATTAGTAATCCAAAAAATCTTTTTCCCTAATTTTGAAGTTATAGAGACCCTGGATAAGACCAAAAGAGGAGAAGGTGGCTTCGGACATAGCGACATAGGAACTAGCGTATAGCGTTCAGCGTAGAGCGTGGAGCGTGGAGCGTAGAGGATATTAGTTATCCAGTTACCCGGTTAACCAGTTTGCCAATGAATTGTGTGATGCGTAACATATAATAAGTAACCTGTTTTTACACATTCATAAATATAATCTTATTACTTCACTGTATTTTATACGCGATACTCAATACTCGATATACGATACGAACAGGGTTTCTGTCTTCTTATTTTTATTCTCTTAACGAGATACGATTCACGAGATACGAGATACGAATTTTGCCATACGCTAAACGCTATAATATTTACGCGATACTCGATACGCAATACTCGATACTTTATTTTGGCGGAGGTATTTAATGACCACTGAACTAATCTTTGGTATGGTGGGAGGTCTGGGATTATTTTTATACGGAATGCAGCTGCTTAGTGATGGCTTACAAAAAGCTACTGGTGATAAAATACAGAGAATTCTGGAATTCTTAACCAACAAACCAGTAATGGGTGTTGCAACCGGGGCTCTAATAACGTCCATTATTCAAAGTAGTAGTGCTACAAGTGTTATCACTATTGGATTGGTAAACGCAGGATTATTAAGTTTAAAACAAGCCGTAAGTGTAATAGCAGGAGCAAATATAGGAACTACCGTGACCGCCCAGATTGTATCTTTCCGTTTAGATCAATATGCTCTTCCGGCAATTGGCATAGGTTTTATCATTAATTTTTTATCTAAAAGAAAAAGTTATAAATATTTTGGACAAATTTTACTCGGTTTTGGTATATTATTTTTAGGTTTGTATACCATGTCTCACGCTGTGAGGCCGCTAAGAAATTATGCTCCATTCTTAGATTTATTAGTGAATATTTCTCACAATCCTTTATTGGGTATTGCGGTTGCTGCAATCTTTACCGCCATAATTCAAAGCAGTAGTGCTACTACTGCCATTGTAATTGCCATGTCTATTCAAGGTATAATCGGTATAGAAGCAGCAATCCCCCTTATTTTGGGAAGCAATATAGGAACTTGTTTTACTGCAGTAATTGCCAGCATAGGTAGTTCTATAACCGGGAAAAGAGTCGCTCTTTCTCATCTATTTTTCAATATTGGAGGAGTTGTTCTATTTTTATTCTTTATAAATAAATTTTCATACCTGGTATCATTAACTTCATCAAGTATTCCAAGACAAATCGCTAATGCTCATACTTTATTTAATATAATTAACGCGATCATATTACTTCCATTTCTTTCTTTGTTTGTTAGGCTTGTAGTTAAATTTTTACCTGGTGAAGAAATTGTCATTAAGAAAGGCCCTATATATTTAAGTAAAAATATGATAAATACGCCATCCATTGCTTTAAGTCAGACAACTAAGGAATTAGTTAGAATGGGTGAAATGGTTGAGAGTATGTTAAATGATGTAATAATGTCTTTTATTCAAAATGACCTAAATATTTTAAAAAATGTATATTTGAAAGAAGAGGTAGTAAATACTTTAGAAAAGGAGATTACCAAATATTTAGTATTAATAGCCCAGAATTCTCTTAGTCCTAAACAATCAAAAAGATTAACCGATTTAATGAATATAGTTAATGATATAGAAAGAGTAGGGGATCATGCTGAAAATTTAGCTGAACTTGCCGAAGAAAAAATAAATGAAAAGCTGCCTTTTAGTGAAAAAGCTTTAGATGAACTAAAATCTATGTTTTCTAAAGTCCAATTTTCCTTAAATAAAACGATTTTAGCATTAAAAAATAGAGATATAGAGTTAGCTCGAGAAGTAGCTTTAAAAGAAGATGAAATTGATAATATAGAAAAAGGACTTCGTAATAATCATATAAATAGGCTAAACCAAGGCATTTGTTATCCGGAATCCGGTGTTATCTTTTTAGATATAATAAGTAATTTAGAAAGAGTTGGAGACCACGCTAATAACATTAGTTTGATGGTAATCGATGAGCTTTCCAAAAGTTAGGGGAATATATGTCATTAATATTATTAGGGCTTATACAAGGGTTGACTGAATTTTTTCCGGTAAGCAGTTCCGGGCATTTAGTAATAGCAAAATATTTCTTGCAGCTAAAATTACCAGGCGCAGCATTTGAAGCATTTTTACATTTTGGAACAATTGTCGCCGTAATAATACTCTTTAGAAAAGATATTAAAGAATTAGTAATTTCTTTTTTTGACAGTATTTATAAACTATCTCGGGGAGAAAATATATTAAATATTTTTAAAAATAATTCATCATCAAAACTTGCCTGGTTTTTAGTAATCAGTACCATGCCGGCAGCAATTATCGGATATACTTTTAGCTCTTATTTTGAAATACTTTTTGCTAAGCCTATAATAGCTGCCTTTATGTTAATTATTACAGGAGCCTTACTTTGGGTTGGAGATAAAAAATATTCAAAAGGTAATAAAAATATTTCGAAAATTACTTACAAAGATGCTATTATTATAGGGATAGCTCAGGCCCTCGCTATTTTCCCAGGAATATCGAGGTCTGGTTTAACTGTTATCGCTGGATTATCAAGAAACTTAGATCGAGAATTTGCGGCAAGATATTCTTTTATACTATCTGTACCGATTATTTTAGGTGCTTCCATTTTTAAAATTGGAGAAATATCTTCTTTAAGTATAAATTTAAACATTCTGATATTATCCGGGTTTGTAGCGGCCATATCAAGCTATGGGGCTATGAAAATATTTATAGGATTATTAAAAAATCGGAAAATATACTTTTTTTCATACTATCTTTGGATTATGTCTGGTTTAACAATTTGGATGTCTTTATCGAGAGGATTTTGATAAATTGAAAATAAAGAAAAAAAATACTAAAAATGAAACTATAAGTATAATAATTATTGCATTTTCTTTGTTATATATTTTCGCCTTTATCTTCACTGACAAAATGGGAATCGTAGGGAAAATTATTTTTCAAACAGCTACTCGCAGTATTGGTATCGGTTCTTACGTCTTCCCCCTCCTGTTATTATTTTGGGGCATCATACTTCTTCTAAATTATAAGTTACCTAATCCCTATCATAAATTCTTCGGTATTAATTTTTTATTTGTTATATTACTTATATTTATCCACTTAAAATTACTATTACTTGATAATCCTTATTTATTGTCGATAAAAGGGGCGGGTGGGGGTTTATTAGGTTACTATTTTGCCAATTCATTATATCTTTACTTTGGAATAAAAGGTGCTTACCTTGTTTTAATTTCTCTCAGTTTAATATCTACACTGTTCATAACTGAAGTATCTTATTTTTACATATTTAGCAACTTGGGGAATAAAATAAAGATAATATTCAATAACATTTATAATATTTCAAAAAATATAGGAACAAAAATATATAAAAGCTCAAGGCGTAAAGAAGAACCCGATTATCAAGAATACGAAACAGATGAAATGCCTAAAAGAATATTTAAAATAAAAAGAACAAGGAAAAAAGAAAAGAAATTAGAAGAAGAAAATATTTTAGATAGAGATTACCAGGCATCTAAACAGGAACCTAAAACAGACAGCTATCAAGTTCCACCCCTGTCACTACTATCTGACTCGTACGCTGAAGACAAAACAGATACCAAATTAAATATTGAGGAAAATGTAAAAATACTCGAAAGCACCTTCACTAATTTTGGAATTAATGCAAAAGTCGTTGGGGTTATCCACGGACCAACTGTTACCCGATATGAAATTCATCCTGCACCAGGGGTTAAAATATCTAAAATAACTAATTTAAGCAATGATATCGCTTTGTCTTTTGCCGTAGCCTCAGTCAGGATAGAAGCACCAATACCCGGTAAAAATGCTGTAGGAATTGAAGTTCCTAACCGTAAAAGAATAAATGTGTATTTAAAAGAAATATTGCAAAGTAGTGAATTTCAAAATGGAAAATATAAATTACCCATAGCTTTAGGAATAGATATCGGAGGCAAACCCATCATCGCAGACTTAACCGAACTTCCTCATTTATTAATTGCCGGAGCAACCGGATCAGGAAAAAGCGTATGCATTAATAACATAATATTAAGTATTATTTATAAGCTAAGTCCGGAAAAAGTAAAATTTCTGATGATTGACCCAAAAAGAGTAGAGCTAAATATTTACAATGGCATTCCACACTTGTTAATACCCATTATAACCGATGCAAGTCAAGCCATAAAAGTATTAAACTGGGCGATATCTGAAATGGAAAAAAGATTTAAAATATTTGCGGAAGCAGGAGTCAGGAATTTAGACGGCTATAATGAATATGTTAGAAATATTAATAATGGCACTGATTCCTTACCTTGTATTATAATAGTAATCGATGAATTAGCTGATTTGATGTTATCTTCTCCGGTAAAAGCAGAGGAATCGTTATGTAGATTAGCACAGATGACCAGGGCAACCGGCATACATTTAATAATAGCTACTCAACGTCCTTCTGTAGATATTATTACCGGTTCAATAAAGGTAAATTTCCCTTCCAGAATTGCCTTTGCGGTTTCTACTCAGGTTGATTCAAGGACTATATTAGATGTTAATGGTGCCGAAAAATTGTTAGGAAACGGTGATATGTTATTTTCCCCTGTCGGTGCCTCTAAGCCAATTAGGGCTCAAGGAGCTTTTGTAGTAGAAAAAGAAATTAGAAATGTGGTATCCTATTTAATGAAGTATTCCCCCTCTCCCGAATATGAACAAGAAGTCTTAGAATATAAAAAGAGCAAAGGTCTACTGCGAGAAAGAGAAGAAGAGGAAGAAGATGAATTATTCAATGGAGCTGTTTCTATTATTATTAATAGTAAACAAGCTTCAATATCAATATTGCAACGAAAGCTTCGAATTGGTTATACCCGAGCAGCTCGATTGATAGATGTAATGGAAAAAAGGGGAATCGTGGGACCATACGATGGTCGAAATCCAAGAAAAATATTAATTTCTAATGA
>CAZWFH010000040.1:0-10941 GCA_964632105.1 uncultured Atribacterota bacterium | reverse complement strand
ATCCTGCAATTCCCTTCCTGCTTTTAATATCAAAAATCTCTTCCTTATCACACTTTAAGATTTCTGAAATAGCTTCGGCTACTTTTTTGGTTTTGCCGCTTCTCGAATAAAACACTACTAATATTTTCATCAAAAACACCCTTCTCAATCCTTTATATTAAAAAATCTAATTATCTTTACCCTGCTGCATCATATTTTGCATCATCTCTTGCATATTTGGGCCTGATACTTCTACTTTATCTGCATCAAACAGGTCATCAGAAAGTCCCTGATTTATTTCGAAAGATTTAAGAAGAATAGTCATCATCGGTACTTCATCCATAAACCCTTCAGTCTTGTATGCTAATTCCCACTCACCTTTAATCTTTCTAAAATCTGAAAATATCATCCGCATTGTTTCTCCGGAGTCAATTTTAGCCTCTGTTTGAACTAAAAATAGATTATTCTTATCCACCCATACTCTACTATAAAAAGAATCTTCTCCTGCCTCTATCTCAAGAACATAACATTCTCTGTTGTTAATCCTCTCTATTCCTACATACTTTGCCTTATCTGATATGGAGCTCCACCAATTCATTCCCGTTTGATATTGCATCTGCTCTTCTGCTTGTTCAGTAGTAAGTTTTTTCTTTCCCGCAAAAGATGAGATCATCCAGGTATCCTGACCATCAAAAATAATTATAGTCTGCATACCCCCCATTCCTTCAGGCATACCAGCAGCTTCAGGAAATTGCATCACAATTTCCGATCTGGATTTTTCTCCCTTGGTAAACAATTTCATCTCTGAAGTCATTTCTCCTTCAGGCGTAAATATCTTTGCGTCAAAAACCATAGCCATGTCTTTAAAATCCTGATTAAAGTTTTTATAATTGCTCTCTGCCTTTCTAAGTATGTCTGATACACTCTGAGAAAAACCCTGACCTACCACTAAAAATAAGATTATACTCACCACTGATAAGATAACCAACCATTTAATTTTATTCCTTTTCATCTTTAATTTTTCCTCCTTTTGTTTTAATATCTATTTTACTAATCATTCTATTAAAACTCAAATAATTCCGTTTGGTAAATATTGCTTCATTACCAATAACCACTCCATATTCATTGGCTCCCATCTCTGCACCAAACATCCAGAATGGTTGACAGAGTAATACCCGGGCGGTTTCTGAAACCTGGGGGATAGTCAAATAGGCACATTGAACGATTTCGTTTAAATCATGCTTTTTGCGGGGGACTATGAGAATGTTTTGGGCTTCATCAGGTTCTCGATCACTATTTTCCCCAAAAAGAGTAAAACCTTCATCAGTTGCAGAACCTAAGGCTACTATAGTATCACACATAATTACACTCCCTTTCTATTTAGAATGTTGAAGAGAGTAAATATTAATTAGTCGTTAGTATTTAGTTAGCGTAGAGCGTACAGCGTTTAGCGTATAGTTTTGGAATAGCAAGATACTTATCCCAATTAAACTTAAAATTTAAAGCTAAAAGCGAAAAACCATAATTCAAAACGCAAAACTTTTTCTCTCAATACTGAATTTTAAGTTTTAGTTTTTACTTCTTTATCTTTTCTTTTTTGCTATATAGTATGCGAGATAAGAAAGATGAAACTTAATGTATAAAACAATATATTTAAATTTTAAGTTTTGAGCTATGGCTTTACGTTTTGCGCTTTTCGTTTTTCGCTATATACCATATACTAATTATTGTTTATGAAAAAACAAATCAAGGAATCAATTGCATTTAAATTTTTCTTTTATTTTTTCCTTCTTGCATTTAGTAATATTTTTTAAATCTTGTTTTGGCAATTTTAATTCATTCTTTAAACCCTGAATTATTCTATTATTTTCTATTTCAGGGTTTACTGTATAAAAAATCCACTTGCCCTCTCGCCGATTAACAACAAGACCTGCTTCTTTTAAAATTCTAACACTATGTGAAATTCTTGATTGTTCCATATTTAATATATTCTCCAATTCACAGACGCACAATTCACCTTGCAGTAGAAGCAGATAAATACGCAGGCGAGTTTCATCAGATAAGGCTTTAAACATCTTTATAGTCTCTTCCATTGTTATATTCTCCTTTATTTATGATGATATCATATTATTGCTTTAAAAATATTTATCCTCTATGCCATATTTTTTTCTAAATTAATATTTTTATTAATCTCAGTAAAACAATTTACTATTTATTAATTACAATAGGAATGGCAACGGTTAAATAAAGATATTCTTCTATTTCCCCTTCCTGTATTTTATCTGAGACTTTATCCCTTAATAATATTAGTTGCAGATTTTCTTTTTCTCCTGAGTTTAACTCAATTTCAGATATTAAGGGGATAAGATAATCTGCTGAAGTTTTTATGGAGGTGATTTTTATCCCCTCTTCTCCTGAATTTTCCAGAATAAACTTACCTATCGTTTCGCCTTCAGAATCAGTTGTTAAATTAAAACTTGTTCCTGCCGGAGAAATACTTACTGCGGGGGCAGATTTTTCTTTTATGTAACCATCAACACGCAGTGAAAAAGCCTTTCTCCTGGGGTCATTACAGTATATACGCACACTTTCCCTTACTTCACCTAACTCATGTTGGCTGGAATCATAGGTAAAAGTTACTTCCTGTTTTTCTCCCGGAAGAATTGTTAATGGTATTTCTATATTATATTGGATATATTCAGAAGCATCTATCTTATCAATTATTAGATTCAGCTCTCCCTTATTTTCAATAGTAAAAGTAAAGGTGGGTAAATCCCCCTGGGAAATCAGCCCTAAATCCCATTGAGAATTAGAGAGGAAGGCCTTAGGAGAGGGGATAGGTTCTACCTCGGTAGTTATTGTAATCTTTGCCTTAGCAATCTGGGGGTCGTTGGATTCGATATAAATATCTTTTTTGACCAGACCATTATAACCGGTAGGATTAAAAGTGACCTTTAGTTCAGCTGATTTTCCCGGTTGTATATTATCAGAGGAGAGCATGGTGGCAGCACAGCCACAGGAGGACCGTACTCGGCTGATAATCAGCTCTTCTCTTCCTGTATTTTTTATGGTAAAGATATGCACTGGCCTTTCGTCTTCTTTTATCTTTCCGAAATCCCATTCCTCTTCTGAAAAAGAAATAGTAGGCGGCTGGGAAGACTTATTTTGAATATTGTAAAATATTAAAAAAGCTCCTACTATAATTACCATACTTATTAAGATAATAATAATTTTGTTTTTACGGACCATAACTTTCTCCTTTGTTTATTTAGTCGTTAGTGAATAGTGAATATTCGTTAGTATTAAATACAGGTTGTCAGTTGACAGTTTTCGGTTCTCGGTTTTAATTATTAAATTGTAGGGGTAGACCTTGTGTCTACCCTCCGTAGGACAGGCGTCTCGCCTGTCCTACGGTTATTGGCTAACCAACTAACAAATCTTCTGTTCTCCTGTTCTTCTGTTTTCTTTCTTTTCTTTACTATATATTGTTTTTACTTGATACTATCTTGCATTTTTCTTTTCTTTCTCTTTCTTTACTCGATACTCGATACTATATACTCGATACTGTTTTTCCTCGATACTATATAAGTACTATTCTACATAGGCTACCTGTAAAATCTCCTTAGTCGGACTATTCGGTGCCTGGACATATACTACCACATGTATATTATTCATATTCTTCACATTATTCAGTATTTCAGAAGATAGATTAAACTCTTGAATCGCTCCGGGAGTAAAACTAATAATCTCTTCTGAATTTATAATGTCGCGAACAACATGATTCACATTCTTACCTTCTGAACCTAAATATACCGAATCTTCATAAATCATTACCCCAACAACTAAATCAGTCAAGTTTTCAGAACTAATATTCTCAATACTGCCATTAATACTAACAGTAAGATTGGCAATATCAACACTGGAAGATACTAAGATATTTATTTTAGGTGCTTTAGCTAATTCCTCATCGATTGCTGCTTTATAATTATTATAACTACTCTCACTATGATGGACACTTTGATTCAGACCATTAAAATAGGCATCAGGGGTATGACGAGAGATACCAAGAGAGTCAGTATACCATTTAAACCTATCTATGGTTTCAGCAGTAGCCCAACCTGCATAGTCTGGTTCAATGTCCCAACCATATTCTTCCAAGACTACTAATTTATCAAATCCATATTGCTCTAATAATTGAGCCATAGCATCCTTGGCCTTAGGACAATTGGGACAGGTAGGAGCAACAAACAGTTCTACCATCACCACTCGTTGATTTTCCTGAGAAAGAGGTATAAGCTGAAAATCTAATTCTATAATCTCGTTTTCTATAATTTCAACGGTTTTAGTCTGACTGTAATAACCCTCTAAAACAGCGGTAACTTCTCTGTCACCTATAGGAACTTTGTTTAAAATATAATTTCCTGAAGCATCAGAGGTAGTGCTAACATTCCCTGCACTAATCAATGCTCCCACTAAAGGTTCACTGCTTTGGTTATCAGTAACTACACCTTGGATACTGCCAGTGAATACAAGGGGAGGAGTGCACCCACCTCCTAAAAATAGTAAAAAACTAATCCCTACGACAACAACTGATAAACGAAATACCATTCTAAATAATTTTTCCTTCATAAATAAAGTTTCTCCCTCAAACATAATATGTAAATGTATTATATATTACTTATTAATACCCGGGTGGGGGATCGCATACTCCACCATTACAACCATCATCCTCTTTGGTCTCTTTTTTGGAAGCCGCTTTTTCTTTGGCTTCTAAGAAATAACTAAGGTATTGAAACATTATATTTTGTTGTTTGGAAAGCAGTCCCGAATAGACTCTCTTTACTACTAAATTCTTAGCCAAAAAGATCCTGGTAGGTATAACTTCAATATTATAGAGATTGCTTACTTCTTCCTGGCTGTCTAATAGTATAGTAAAAGATATTTTTTTATTAGTCCAGAACTCTTTAATCTGAGTAATATCTTCTTCTTTCAGGTCTTTACGGGAATTTATCATAATTACCTGGTATTTTTCTTCAATAATATGCTGTTCAAAATACTCGGCCAGCTCTTCTACCCCGCATACTGAATCCTTATTCTCGTTATTACAAAAGTAAAGAATAAGGAGTTTCTGCTTTTCTTTGTAATCTGCTAAATTAAAGGTTTCTCCTTCTATATTCTTAAGGATAAAATTGGGGGCGGGGAAACCTTTTCTAAAAGATGAAGAAAAGGCAGACGAGTAAAAAGAAAACAAAAAAGTAATTATTAATAGAATAGTTAAAAGATTATTCTTTTTATTCCTTAAGCAAAAAATCATATAAAACGCCTCCTTATTAATTCTTCATTAGTAAAAAATTCCGCTGTAGAGCAGCAGCCCGGACAATCCAAAAAACATCAAGGTCATTGCTATCTTTATTTTTCCAAAATTCTTTTGAGTAAGTGCAGCCCACTGTGCCGAAGTAGCCCCCCAGTAGGTAAAAGAAAAGACCAGGACTAGAGGCACTACAAACATCAGATTATAGAACAAGAGATAAAATAAAGCATTAACCTTTAAATCAGGGATAGTGCTGATAAACATTATAGTAGGAAGATAAATCTGACCCGTACAGGCTAACTCCAAAAGAGAAACTATAAAGCCAGTTACTGCAGCCATTAAGATATAATTACCCAGTCTTACATTCTTACGAATAGCAGAATGAATCATATTCTTTAAAAATGAGGGCAATTGGAGCTTGGCATCTTTAGTGGTTCCTTTTCTCTTGAATTGAAGATAGTCATATAAACTGACCACCCCTAAAACTAAGGCAAGAGCAGCAGTAACCAAAACGAATATCTTTCGGACTAAGGGTAAAAAGGATAAAGAAGTAATCATCTTTAAGGCCCCGTTTCCGATTAAGAAATAGGTTAGAAAGACGGATAGAGTAAACATTCCTCCTACCCAGAGAATTTCTCTTCCTTTTCGGTTGATCAGAGTAAGATAGGAGATAAAAAAGATGATGGAGGCAAAAGCACAGGGATTTATACCATCAATCAAACCGCTCACTGCTACCGTAGCCAGACCGAAGGATTGAAAGCGATCTATTAATCTCTCTTGAGCAGTAAGGTCTTTTTCCTTAACTTTCTCCCAGGGGGGAATAGTATTAGTAGTTAAATTTTTTTGAATAAGTTTTTCTAAATTATCAAAGGTAATAGCACTTCTAAAAAGGTAATCGTCTCCTAAAAATATAACCGGGACTAAAAGCCTTTCCTCTTCGGGCATCTTATATAATTCGCCTAATGCTTCAGCTAATTCCGTGTTCTCAGTTAATGAGATATCAAAATCTTTTATGATTAGATTATTAGGATATTTCTGATAAACATCTTTCAATATAACTTTTACCTTATCACAGTCATGACAACCTGGTTCGTAAAAATCAGCTAAATAAACCGGATAATTAACCGGCGTTAAAGTGCCGGCGGCAAAAGAATTAATTGCATAAGGAGAAGAAAATTGGCTAACAAAAATCACGAAAAACAATGAAAGTAAAATAAAAGTTAAAGTCAAATAAAACTTTTTTCGGTTTATTCGGGTTATATTGTTTAATTTATTATTTTTTATTTTTACTTTCATTTTATATAATTTTTTCCCACCAACTATATTAAAATAATTAAAAGCAGAACATATACACGCGGGCACGATGCATCGTGCCCCTTGCTATTTTATTTATTTTTTTGGGTTACAAATTATAGTATACAATACAACATTAAAATTTCAAAATTTACTTGCTCCACTCTAACTGCCCACTAAAGTTTATACTAATAAAACAGTATCGAGTATCGAGTTAAGAAAGAGAAACATACGATTAAGATTTAATATGATAAACCTATCATACGTATCTATAATTGTCAAGAATTTAAATTTCGAAACCCGGGTAGAAATTTTACCATAAAAAACTTGACAATAAACATACGTTTATTTATAATATAGACAAGATAATAAATTACGTTACTATAATAATTATAGCAAATTATTACTTAAATATTTTAAAGGAGACCAAATATGTCTAAAAAAGATTCCCTTGACCCAAATCATAAAAAAACTCTTCAGTTGATTCAAAAAAATATCAGAGAAAACGGTTATCCACCCACTGTTCGGGAAATCTGCAAAGCCGTAGGAGTGACTTCTTCCGCTACTGCCCATAAATATCTTACTATCCTGGAAAAGAAAGGCTATATCCATCGGGAGAAGGAGAGATCCCGAGCCATTAGAATTATACCCCAGACTGATAACGTGCCTGTAGTAGGGAGCGTAGCTGCAGGAGAACCCATGTGGGCCTTAAAAGATATCACCGAAGTTATACCTATACCGGAGCAGCTTTCTGGCAGTGAAGAAAGCTTTATGGTAAAAGTTGAAGGTGATAGCATGATCGGAGATCACATCCTTGATGGAGATTATGTCATGGTTAAGCCCCAGCAGGATGCTGACAACGGAGATATTGTCATCGCTCTCCTAAATCAGGAAGAAGTTACAGTAAAAAGATTATATAAAAAAGATAATCAGATTACCCTGCAGCCTTCCAACCCTCTTTATAAACCCATAAAGACCAAAGATGCGATTATCCTGGGTAAGGTTATCGGAATTTTAAGACGATTTAACGGAGGAAAAAAATAGTAAACATGTTATATATCGGTACTTCTGGTTATAGTTATGAAGATTGGATAGGAACCTTTTATCCCGAAAATACTGATAAAAAGGAAATGCTTAAACTATATGCCCAAAAGTTTAAGGTTTCTGAAATTAATTCTACCTATTACCGCATACCTCATCCGGCATCTTTTTATTATTTGCAGCAAAAGGTTCCTGCTGATTTTAAGTTTGCAGTAAAAGCCAATCAAGAAATGACTCACAGCCGGGAAGAAAATCCCACTATTTTTAAAGATTTCAAAGAATCCATAAAACCCTTGCTGGAGGCAGGTAAATTTGCCTGTGTGTTAGCTCAGTTCCCCTATTCTTTTTATAATACTCCCTCCAATCGAGATTACCTTCTCCGCTTCAAAGAAAGAATGGAGGATATACCCCTGGTGGTAGAATTTAGAAATTCTTACTGGATAAATAACGAAATATTCAGGATTTTAAAAAACAACGACATAGGTTTTTGCTGTGTAGACCAACCCCAGCTCAAAGGTTTAATCCCACCCATAGCTGAAGCTACTTCTAACCTGGGTTATGTTAGATTTCATGGTCGAAACAAGGTTAATTGGTGGGAACACGAAAAAGCCTATCAAAGATACGATTATCTATATACCGAAGAAGAATTAAAAGAATGGATACCTAAAATAAAAAAGATTGCCGAAAAAACCACCGACCAATATATTTTTATGAACAACCATTACAAAGGCAAGGCGGTTAAAAATGCCTTAATGTTGATTAAACTCCTTAAAGAAGAAATAAAGGCCGGAGAAATTAAAGAAAAAGAGAAAGAGCGAGAAAAAGAGAGTTAAAATAAAACCGCTTATATTTTTTTGCCCCTTGAAACAAACATTAGTTCGAGAGAAGGGTTACGGGTTGCAAGTTTAATTCGTATCTCGTATCTCGTGAATCGTATCTCGTTAAGAAAAAAGAAGTCAGGAGTCTGATGTAGGGGCAGACCTTGTGTCTGCCCAAACAAATAACCGTTCGACTAATTCAATTGGTCAATCGGTGAATCGGTCAATCGGTCAATTATTAGAAGGGACTTTAAAAAATGGAAATGGTCCACCTACATGTACACTCTCAATACAGTATGCAAGACGGGCTCTGCAGCCTTGATGAGCTAATCAAACAAGCCACTAAATTCAATATGAAAGCAGTGGCTTTGACTGACCATGATGGGCTCTACGGAGCTATTCAGTTCTATAAAAAAGCAAAAAGTGCAGGAATAAAACCCATCATCGGCTGTGAAATACGGGTAAAAGATAATCAAAAATCCAATCAGACCTGTCATTTTATTCTTTTGGTCAAAGACAAAGAAGGATATAGCAATCTCTGTCAGATTATCACCAGAGCTCATCTATCTAATCCTGGCTCTATCCCGGCCGTAGAAAAAGAGATTTTAGCCAAATACAGTAAAGGAATTATCGGGTTAAGCGGATGCAATAAAGGAGAAATACCTCTTCTCCTTTTACAAAGGAAGAATGAGCAAGCTGAAGAGGCCGCTCATTGGTATCAACAGGTATTCGGTAAAGAAAACTTTTATTTAGAATTATCCTTTCATGGTCTTAGTAAAGAAAAAGAAATTAATTCCCAATTAATAGAAATAGGACGAAGGCTAAATATCCCTCTAGTAGCAACTAATAATGTCCATTACTTAAAAAAAAATCAGGCCTCCTCTCAAGGTTTATTAAATAAGACTGCCAATTTAGGGACAAAAGAAAGATTCTATCATCAAAAACTTGAAACTGATGAATATTATTTTAAATCTCCCTCAGAGATGGAGAAAATATTTTCCCGGGTGCCTCAAGCCCTTAAAAACTCAATTGAAATTGCTGAAAAATGCAACTTAAAACTTAATTTAGGCAAAATTCATCTCCCTGCTTATCCCCTGCCCCCTTCCTATTCTGCCCAGGATTATTTAAAAAAACTTTGCTTAAAAGGGCTTAAAAAATATTATCCCGCCCCCTCCCCAGAAGTTATAAATCGCCTGCAATATGAATTAAAAATAATCAACCAGATGGGTTTTGCCGGATATTTTCTAATCGTTCAGGATATAGTCCGCTTTGCTAAACAAAACAACATCCCGGTCGGTCCGGGGAAAGGTTCTTCAGCTGGGAGTTTAGTCTCTTATCTTCTTAATATAACCGAAGTAGACCCTTTAAAATACCAACTCTTTTTCGAAAGATTTCTTAACCCGGAAAGAATAGACTTTCCGGATATAGATATAGATTTCGGCCAGCTGGGGAGAGAAAAAGTAATCTCTTATATCTTTAAGAAATTTGGGCATAATCGGGTAACTCATGTCAGCACTATCTCCACTTATGCTGCTCGCTCAGCCATCCGAGACACAGGAAGAGCACTGGGCTTCCTTCCTCGGGAGATAAATAAAATTGCCCAACTTATGCCTATATTTTCCTCACCCGGAGTAATTAAGGCTTCTTTAAAAAAATTACCTGAACTACAAAAGCTTCCCCAAGACCAAGAACCTCTTAAATCATTATTCTCTTTTGCTCAAACCATAGAAGGAAAACCCCGGCATCTCTCCGTACACGCCTCTTCAATGATAATCTCAGATAGGCCGCTTTCAGAAGTAGTCCCTCTGGAACTAACTAACCAGGGAGAGATAGTCAGCCAATATGAAAAAGAATCCATCAAAGATTTAGGCCTGTTGAAAATGGATATTCTGGGCTCCCGCAGTCTCACCATAATTAAAAAAACCTTAGAAATGCTAAAAGAAGAAAATATAAATATCAACCTTAGCAAGATTCCCATTGATGATAAAGCCACCTTCTCTGCTCTGCAGAAAGGCAAAACTCTGGGAGTCTTCCAGCTGGAAAGCTCAGGGATGTCCTCTCTTCTAAGGAGGCTTTCCCCTTCCCATTTAAACGATGTGATCGCTGCTCTATCTTTATACCGACCGGGCCCCTTAGATAGCGGGATGACCGAACATTATCTTAAAAGGAAACGGGGAGAAGAGAAGATAGACTATCTACACCCCAAACTAAAACTAATTTTAAAAGACACTTATGGAGTTATCCTTTATCAGGAACAGGTCATGCAGGTAGTTTCTGCTTTTGCCTGCCTTAGCCTGGGAGAAGCCGACCTCTTTCGTCGAGCCATCAGCTCCCGTTCACCGGTAGAAATGGAAAAACAGAGAGATAATTTCCTTAAAAAAGCCATAAATCAAGGGAACACCAAAGAAGAGGCAGAAAAGATTTTTAATCTAATTTCCAAATTTGCCCATTACGGTTTTAATAAAGCTCACAGCACCTCCTATGCCCTAATCTCTTTTG
>CAZWFH010000039.1:0-11024 GCA_964632105.1 uncultured Atribacterota bacterium | reverse complement strand
TATGGGGATATCGATAAACTTTGGGAGAATCCACCGCTATCTGACGGTAAATCCGGATCTATCCGGGTTATTAGGACTAATGAAAGCCGGAAACCGTCTGTTTTTTAAAAACTTGTTTCAAGTTGGTCAAAAATTGCGCAATATTTTTTATTTCATCTTTTTTATGGTCAAATTCCACCAATTGCCCAATTTTGAAATAAAATGTTGTCAGGTTGCTTGATGGGGTTTTTAGAGGAGACTCATATATAATTTTCTTTTTCTAACTACCTCACTAAAGTTTAAACTAACAACGCAAGGGGTTGGAAATATCTTATCAGGTTATAAATGAAGGTATTAGAAAGATTATTAAAATATTATTTCCTTAAACCTGAATGATTAAAAAAACATATTTTTGTTTTGATAAGTTTGGACCAAAATTTTAAGTGTTAGACATTCAATTTTGGGTATGTGGAGAAAATATTAAAATCATAAGAAATTTACAAATTTCTTATGATTTTTTTGGCTTCAGGGATTTTGGAAGGAGACATGCTTAGTTCATCAATTCCCATTTCCACAAGTTTTGGAATTAATTCAGGATCACCTGCAAGTTCTCCGCACATACCTGTCCACTTTCCTTTTTTATGAGAAGCATCAATTGTCATTTTTATAAGTCGCAACATTGCAGGGTGAAGAGGTTTATATAAATAGTTTAAATTTTGGTTTGTTCTATCTGCCGCGAAAGTATACTGTATAAGATCATTTGTACCAATACTGAAAAAATCTACATAATCTATAAGCTCTGTTGCATTTAAAGCAGAGGATGGAATTTCTACCATAATTCCTGCTTCAATATTCTTGTCAAATGGTATATTTGTTTCAATTAACTCTTGCTTTGCTTGTTCTAATATTTTATTTGCCATTTCTATTTCTTCTTTTAATGCAATCATTGGGTACATAATCCTTACTTTACCATAAGCACTTGCACGGACAATTGCCCTGAGCTGCCTCTTAAACAACTCTTCCCTTTTTAAGCAGAGCCTTATGGCACGGACACCTAAAAAGGGATTCAATTCTTTATCCAAATTAAGATAAGGTATCTGTTTATCTCCTCCAATGTCTAATGTACGTATGATAACAGATTTACCTTTAAATTTCTCTAAAACCGTTTTATATGCCTCGAATTGTTCTTCCTCTGTTGGAGCAGTTGCTCTATCAAGAAACAAAAACTCTGTTCTAAAAAGCCCTACTCCCTCTGCTCCTTCTCGAAGTGCAATATCTGCATCTTCAGTTTTTCCAATATTTGCGGAAACTTCTATTCTTTTTCCTTCTTTTGTTATAGCATCTAAAAATTTTATTTTTTCTAATTCTTTCTTTTCTTTTTCCATCCTTACAATCTTTTTTTTATAATGCCTTAATACCTCTTCATCTGGGTTAATTATTATCTCTCCGTCATTCCCATCTAAAATTAATATATCCTTATCTTTTGTCAAATCCATTATTCCTTTGGCTCCTATAACTGCTGGTATTCCAAGTGCTTCTGCAATGATAGCAGTATGTGAGGTTATCCCACCAATTTCCGTCACAAATCCTAAAACGTTCTTTTTATCTAAACTTGCTGTATCTGAAGGCGTCAAATCTCTTGCAACAACAATTGCAGGATATGGAAGGGAAGACAGGTTTGGCTTCGGCTTATACAGGATAGATCTTATGAGTCTTTCTGAAACATCTCTAATATCTTTTGCTCTCTCTCTGAAATATATATTTTCCATTTCTTCCATTGCATCTGCGTTTTCCTCAAATGCTTTACTTACAGATGCGGTTGTCGAAAAACCCTGTCCTATTAATTCATTAATTTTTTCTGTTATTATCGGGTCCTCTAAAAAGAGAAGATGTGCCTGAAAAATCTCTGCCTCTTTTTTTGCACTTTTCTTTACTTTCTTGTATAAACTTTTTATTTCAGCTTTTGTTTCTTTTGTAGCCTTTCCCAATATCCTTTTCTTCTCCTTAAAAGACAACGAGTCCTTTTCGTTAACATTAATGTCGACGTCTTCAAAGATATAAAAGTAAGGCTTTCCTATTACTATTCCTTTTGACGCACTGATACCATGAAGACTTTTCATTAGTCCTCTCCAAACTTATTTTCTATCAATTCCTTAATCTCATGTATTACCTTTTTTTCATCTTCACCTTTAGCTTCAATGGCTATATGTGCACCTTTTTCTGCACCCAAAGACAGAATCCCAAGTATGCTCTTTGCATTCACTTTTTCCCCATCCTTTTCTACGGTAATATCTGATTTAAATTTCCTTGCAGTTTGTACGAAAAGGGCTGCTGGCCGTGCATGTAAACCTACTTTGTTTTGAATAACAAATTCTTTTTTCAATGCTGATCTCCCATCTATCAAATATTTCTTTTCCGCAATCTTTACAGTTATGCTTATTTAAACACTTCGCTTATTTTTGCCTCAATTGTTTCCTTTAAACTTTGCATAAATTGTGCTGCAGTTACTCCATCAACAACTCTGTGATCACATGAAATCGCTATATTCATCATTTTTCTAATAAATATACCACTATTTATTAATACAAGTTTTTCTTGAATCGTTGATATAGCAATTATGGCTGTTTGTCCCGGGATAAGTAATGGTCTAAAATAACTCACACCAAACATTCCTAAATTTGAAATAGTAATTGTCCCTTCCTCCATATCTGATAGGGTTAATTTTTCGTCTTTAGCATTTTGGGTAAGCATATTAAATTTCGTAAAAAGCTCTTTTGTACTAAGAGAATCAACATCTTTAATTACAGGCACAACAAGTCCTTTTTTTGTTTGCACAGCAATACCTATATTTTTATGGGCACTTCTTATAATTTTTTCTCCATCAAAGTTTGAACAAAATATTGGAAATGAATCCATAACCCGTGCCAGAATTTTTATAAGTATAGGAGTAATGCTTGATTTTAAGTTTTCTTTCTTAAATTGATTATTTAAATTAATAAGATTATCTGCACCTATATCATAGTAAAGTGTAAATTGCGGAATCTTTCCGCTTTCAGTCATCTTTTCTGCCATAACTTTTTGCATTGGAAGAAACGGTATTTCTTCTTTGTCTGAAGTTATTTTAATCTTGTTTATGGATTCTCCTGTGACTATTCCGTTAGTATTCCTGGGTGCTTTCTCTAAGTCAATTCGTTCTTTACTAGCTATGTACCTTGCAAAAGGTGTAGTAGGTATTTCTGTAGTACTAATATTTTTCTTATTGGTTTTCTTCGTAACTTCCTTTTCTACTTCCGTTCCCAATTCTTTTTTTCTTTCTTTGGCCGTGTTGAACTTTGCCAGCTCTTCCTTTGAATCTGTTGTAAGTTTTATTACTGCGATTACTTTTCCTACTTCTATCTCTTCTCCTTCTTTTGCAAGGACCTTATATACAATTCCTGTAGCAGGTGATTCAACGTCCATAACCACTTTATCCGTCATTACCTCTATAAGAGGTTCGCCTTCATTAATAAAATCACCTTCTTTTTTACACCATTTTACAATTGTCCCTACTTCCATTGTCATACCTAATTTAGGCATCTCTACTAATTCTGGCATACCAATCGCCTCCTACTATCTCTTTTACTTTAGAAACAATATCTTCTGTTTGTGGTGTTGTTTTTCTTTCGAGATTTAAATTATATGCTATAGGAACATCTAATCCTCCTAACCTAAATGGAGGAGCGTCTAAATATAAAAACGCTTCGCTTTCTGCTACCTGAGATATAACCTCTCCGCCAATCCCACCTGTAATACACCCCTCATAAACAACGAGTAATCTATGCGTCTTTTTCACTGATTCAATTACAGGACTTAAATCTAAAGGTTTTAAAGTTCTAAGATCTATAATTTCTACTTGTATTCCTTCTTTTCCTAATATTTCCGCTGCTTCTAAGCTTCTTTTTACCATAATAGATGTAGCAACAATTGTGGCGTCTTTCCCACTTCTTACTACCTTCGATTTTCCTAGGGGTACTCTGTAGTCCTCTTCTGGTACTTCTCCTTTCATTGAATAAAGAAGTTTATGCTCAAGGAATATCACAGTATTATCGTCTTCA
The DNA here is from genome assembly GCA_964632105.1 of uncultured Atribacterota bacterium. Lineage (GTDB taxonomy): Bacteria > Atribacterota > Phoenicimicrobiia > Phoenicimicrobiales > Phoenicimicrobiaceae > Sediminicultor. Next base: position 6,951 of record CAZWFH010000039.1, on the reverse strand, counting down.
ATAGAAGATTTTAGAAGACCTTTTGCATCATAGGGATTTGATGGTACAACTATCTTTATCCCTGGAATATTAAGTAACCATGCTTCAATATTTTGAGAGTGCTGAGCAGCAGCTCCTGCTCCAGATCCCTGAGGAGCTCGTACCACAAGAGGCATTTTTAATTGTCCGCCTGTCATAAACCTAAGCTTTGCTGCCTGATTAATAATCTGATCGGCACCGAATGTAAGAAAATCTGAAAACATAATTTCTACAATGGGTCTCATGCCCATAATTGCAGCTCCGACGCCAACACCTACAAAACTTGCTTCACTCATCGGTGTATCTAATATACGTTCTGGTCCAAATTCCTCAAGCATACCTAAACTCAATCCAAACGCACCCCCATACACACCTATATCTTCACCCATCATAAACACATTTTCGTCATCTTCTCTCATCTTCTCTATAATAGCTTCTCTTAATGCTTCTTTGTATGTTATTACTCTCATTGTTCTTCACCTTCCTCCGCATAAACATATTCAAGTAATGCATCGGTTGAAGGTTCGGGACTGTTTAAGGCAAATTTAACACCCTCTTCAATGTCTTTTGCTACATCTTTCCTAATTTTTTCTATTTTTTCATCGTCTATTTCCCCGGATTCTGTTGCCTTCTTTATAAACCTTATAATTGGATCTTTCTTCTTCCATTCTTCAATCTCCACTTTTGTTCTGTAGAGATTTTTATCACTTTTAGAATGACCTCTGTACCGGTATGTTTTTGCTTCTATAAATGTTGGGCCTTTGCCTTCTCTCGCTCGCTTTACGGCTTCTCTTACAACTTCGTATATTGCAATTACATCCATCCCGTCTACGGTAATACCAGGTATACCAAAAGCAGATGCTCTATCAGATATATTCTGAGTAGGAACAAATTTTGAGACAGGTGACGACATTGCATACATATTATTTTCACAGATAAAGACTTCTGGAAGTTTCCAGATTGCTGCCATATTCAAGGATTCATAAAATGTACCTTCATTTGCTGCTCCATCACCAAAGAATGTAAGCACAATATCTTTTCTTTTTTTCATTTTTAAAGCAAGGGCAGCACCAGTCGCAATAGGAATACCTGCTCCCACAACTCCATTGGCTCCTAAATTACCGAGACTAAAATCCGCAATGTGCATAGACCCACCTCTTCCATGGCAGTATCCTGTTTCTTTTCCTAAGAATTCTGCAAACATTTTTCTGATATCTCCACCTTTTGCAATCATATGGCCGTGGCCCCTATGAGTGCTTGTTATATAATCTGTTTTTTCTGCTGCAAAGATTGAGCCCACCGGCACAGCTTCTTCTCCAATAGAGAGATGCATTGTTCCGTGAACGAGGTTTTTCATAAATAGTTTTTCTGCCTGTTTTTCAAAGGCTCTGATAAGCATCATTTTATATAACATCTCCAGCTTACACTCTCTACTTATCTCACCCATTTTTCTCCTCCTTTATGTTTTAAATACGAATATGGGACCATGCAAAGAAACCTCAATATATTTTCACCTAAATTTTTGATACTATGAACTTCCCCTTGAGGTATATACAAAGCATCTCCTTTTCTAATAATTTCACTTCTTCTTCCTAATTTTACTGAGCCTTTACCTTCCAATATAAATATTTCATGTTCATATGGATGCGAATCTTCTTTTGTCCCAAACCCAGGTAAAATTTCGAATAACCTCATAAAAAAATTGCTCGCACCTGCTCTCTCATCAATAAGCCATATTCTAAAAATTCCCTCACTTATTTCTTCTTTAACAAGTTCTTTATAGTTCATTTTCATATCTTAACCTTTTGGTAAGGGATGGGGTAGCCCCATCCCTTTTTAAAATTATTCGGATTTTTCTAAATATTCCTTTGAAGCTCCTGCAATTTTTCCCCAACCCTTTTCGTACTTTTTATAGAAGTAAAGGAATAAGAAGAAAATAGCAATTAGTATAGCTATGCTAAAGCCATTATTCATAAGTTTTACAATGAGCCAACTCAATGGGTTAGAACCGTCACATATTGAGCTAATCTGAGTTACTCCGCTCGGCATATTGAACTGGGCCTGAATTGCTGCTTTAGTAAATAATGGTGAAAGGTTGGTTCCAACTAACAATCCTCCCGCGATAATAACCGTCCCAATAATAACGGTTTTAAATATATTTCCGCGTGTTACAGGAATCGTCATAACAACCATAAACGGAAGTACTGCAAGATCTACGGCAAGAAGAATCTGATTTTGAGGAATAATTACCATAAGAATAACAGCAATCGGTACAAGAATCATGGCAGATGCAATAGCAGCTGGGTCTCCAACAAGAATAGCGGAATCAAGCCCAATATGAAATTTTCTCTTAGATGCTCTTGCCTTCATAAATTCTCTTACGCCTTCGGAGATTGGAATTAGGCCATCCATAAGAATTGCAACCATCTTGGGGAAAATATACATAACGCCTGCCATAGACATACCGAGTTTTAAGATATTAAACCAAGCCTGTATAGATCCGAGATCCTTCATGTTACCAAGGAAGCCAACAACAATACCGAGCGCAAGACCAATAATGATAGGGTCACCAAAAATGCCCCATTTTTTCCTAATTGTAGCAGGATCCGATTTAATTTTATCAAAATGTAATTTATCAAGAACCCAGTTCAACGGAATAGCAATTGGTAGATATGCAGCAGAAAAACCATGTGGTATCGAAATCCCTGGTATCTTGTAGTATTCCTGAACTGCAGGTGCAGTCCAATCTGCTAAAAGTAGTACCAAGGCAGAATTAATAGCAGATGCAAAAACTCCTAACCAAACGTTGCCTGTTAATGCATAAACTAATCCACCCGTAAAGGCAAAATGCCAGTAATTCCAGACATCCACATTTATTGTGTTTGTCCAGCGGAAAGCATACATTAAAAAATTTACAAGTACTGTAACAGGTATTACAAATAATCCTACCTTCCCTGCAAATGCAATTGCAGCAGCAGCAGGCCACCCCACATCAACAATTGGAAGATTCACACCCGTGAACTCCACCATTTTGCCTGCAGCAGGGGCAAGATTGTTTAAAAAATAACCTAAAATTAAGTTAATCCCTATAAAACCAATTCCGATAAGCACTGCAGATCTAAAAGCCTTTTTACTATTAATTTTAAACACTAAAGCCAAAACAAATATGACAATCGGTAGTAGAACGGTTATACCTAAACCGCTAATAATGTCATTAAAGGTCATTATAATTCCCTCCTTTTTACTATAATTTTTCTTTACTTTTCACTATTTTTTACTCATTACCCCCCCTTTTTTTTTAGCTTCTTCGTTATTTCTTCTATAGCTTCGTCCTCACCAATACCTGTTAGAAAAGCAAGCGTCCTTACAACTGGAACTTTAATATTATCCGGAACTGGAGTGGTTGCGACAATAAGATCAACCTTTTCGAGCATACCTTCAACTTCTGCTACCTTACACTGTCTTGTTTCAATATCAATTCCTTTTTCTTCAAGTTTTTCCTCCAATTTCCTTGCAACTACTGTTGATGTAGCAATCCCCGTCCCACATACAACTAAAATCCTTTTTCTTAACAACTTATCACCTTCCTTTCTCTTATTTGATCATTTTTCTTATTGATTTAACGAATCTCTCTGTATCGTTAAGAGAATAGATTAAGGAAATAAAAGATTCGTCACTGAAACTTCGAGTAAGACTAGATAAAAATTTTACATACTCATTTGGATCGACTAATGCAAGAAGAAATACAATGTGAACAGGAATACTTAGTGTTGGGTCATCCATTTTTCTAAACGAGATAGGTTTTTGAAGTGTAGCTACCGCCATTCCCGGTTTATTTACGTATTTTATATCTGCATGCGGAATAGCCACATTGATCTTCCCCAGATATAACCCCGTTGGGTGTTTTTTTTCTCTTTCTAATACCGCATCACAAAAACTTTCTTTTACAAAACTTCTTTCTCTCAGCTCTTCAGAAAGAAACTTAATAACATCTGAATTTTCTTTAAAGCTTTTTTGCACAAATATTAATTCTTCTTTTACTATTTCTTTAAATACCATTACAACCATCCTTTAAAATTATTATATATATTACATAATACATAATAAAAATTAGGGCATCAATGTAGTTTATGCACTGTTTAAAACAACAAATAAGACATTTTCTTTACTATATTGAGACATTTTTGGAGGGATAAGAAGGATTTATTTCTATGATACAAATGTTTTTGTCAAAATCTCTTTTATTTCTTCTGAGGAATTACATTTCAATAATTCATGTGCTATTTTACTATCTCTGCATCTTTGTAATAATTCATAAAAGGTTATATTGTCTTCACTTTTTTGCGTAAGAACTGGGATAAGTACAATTCTTATCGGTAATACTTTATCTGAACCTCCCATACTTTTAAATGTTACTGGATCTTTCAGTGTAGCAATAGCAAATCCTTTTTTAAGTGTGAAGCTCGCATCGGTATGGGGGAGAGCTATTGGTATGGGCGTATCTAAACCCGTAGGAAATTTCTTTTCTCGTTCAGTTACTGCTTTTACAAAGTCATTTTTTACATATTTATTTTTGATTAATGCTCCCCCAAGTAATTTGATTACTTCTTTCGAGTTTTTTGACTCTATATTTACAAATATAAGTTTTTCTTCCAATACACTCTCAACATCTAAAACGGAAGGATGTTCTAAACTATGCCTTGCAATACCAAGAATTTTCCTGATAACTTCTTTCTCTTTTGTGTTAATAAAAGGCGAAATAACAACATGCGGAATCTTCAACTGCGGTAATGGAATAGTGGATATGATAAGGTCGATATCCAAATCTATTTTTCCTTCTACAATATCTTTGTATGAGCCCACCTGGACCACATCAATATCTGGCATCTCGTTAAGTAATTTCCAAAAGAGGAGACTCGAAGTAGCCATTGCCATAGCACATATTACCACAACTTTTTTCCTTTTTCTTTTTTGGTGCCTCGTTTTCTCTACTGCCATTGCTAAATACATCGCAATGTACCCTGCTTCCTCCTCAGGAATCTCTATATGCATCTTTCTCCCAAGCATCATTGTGACTCTTTCAGCAATACTAAATGGTAGTGGATATTGTTCCTTAATATCTTTCAATAAAGGGTTCTCAATTTTGACCGTATACTTAATCTTTGCCAGCATTGATTTAAGATGTAATGCAAGCATACGAATAAACTCTTCTTCATCCGGCATTGAAAACTTGAAGATATCATTTGCAATTTGTACAACTATTTTTGCATACTCCGAATACTTTTCATCAGAACTTTTATAGGACATGCCCTTTTGGCATAGAGAATAGAATTCCTGTACCTTGGAACTGAGAAAAGACAAAGAGATATAAGCAATCTCCTCTGGAGAAAGTTTTATGTGATATGAATCTTCGATTATATGACTATTCTTATAGACAACTCCGTAGGTAGGAGTTTGCATAATATTAAAAAGCTTTTTAGGTTCAATATTAACAAAATGTTTGTCTTTTGTGCGCAAAATAGAGACAGCAACTTTCAGGGCAAATACTACATAATCTTTATCTACAAGAACTGTATTTGTATCTTTCTGTATGTTGTCCAAAAAAGTTTTAATTTCTGGAAACTGAATATTTTTTATAAGCAACAGCGAATAAGCATCCACTTCTTTTATCTCTGAGTTTTTAAATATTGCCTCTATAAATTTGTTTGTTTTGTTCTTATTTACCTGTAAGATGAAATCCACCATAACATTTCTTATACTTTCTTCATTCCCTTTAAGTTTATAACCTATTCCCGGCTTCCCTTCAAGTATGAGTTCATTCTCCTTAAAGTACGTCTTCACTCGTTTCAAGTCACTCATCACTGTAGGCCTCGAACTATTTATCTCAAAACACCAGTCCTCTATTGTTGGGATTTTATCTTTTATAATACAATCAATGAATATCTTTTTAAATCTATCTTCTCGATCGAGATTTATGCTCTCATATAACAAAAATAACTCATTCTTTATATTATCTTTAGTAGCTTGAGAATTACACTTTAAATAAACCCCCATCTTCGGTTTCCGGATTAAATTTAGACCCTTTGAAAGAAAGAAGTCATAAATTATATTAAGATCTTCTTTTAATGTCCTCTTTTTAACCCCTATTTCCTCACTAATTTTTGCTGTGGAAACAGGAAACTGGAGATCTAACAAGTATAATATTTCTTTTATATGTCGACTTTTTAATTTATTCATATTTTACACTTTTACTTAGATTTATCAAGGTAATATTTCAATTCTTATTTTATGAATCGTATATCGCAAAGAAAAAAGAAAGAGAGAATCAAAATAAAAAGTATTATTCTCCTTTTTGTCCAACTACCACCACACTAAAGCTTAAACTAACGTTAATTTTATATTATTGTTCTTCTAAAAATTTAAAGTGTTTCAGTATGTTAATCATAAAATATTTTTTATTATATGTAATAAACTATTGTTTTTTAGATTATAATTATTTATTACTTAACAAAGATTACCATAATTCTTTTCTGCTGGTAGATACGGCCAGGACTCCTTTTTGCAGTAATTTTTCTATTTCGCTTTTATCAGAAATTAGACCGCCGGCAATAACCGGACAGAATAATTCTTTATATACATGCTCTATAAAATAAGGAGCAGCTATCCCGGGTAAAATTTCCACTGCATCAGGCTGGTTACTTTTTAACAACTGTTCCCCGGTTTTTAAAGCAGCGGAATCAAGTAAAAAAAGACGCTGTACAGCAATAAGCCCTTCTTTCTTAGCTACATTGATCAGATTACTTTTGGTGGTAACAATTCCATTACAAAGTTCCTTTTTAGCTAAGTATATTATCCCTTCTTTGTCTCTGCCGATTCCTCTAATAAGGTCCATATGTAAAAAAACCAGCTTGTTATGCTCCTTGCATTCTTTCA
>CAZWFH010000038.1:0-11046 GCA_964632105.1 uncultured Atribacterota bacterium | reverse complement strand
GATGTTATGGATGTGTAGGAAATAATGGTTAACCATTATTTCCAGTTTTTAGTTTGTAGTTTTTAGTTTGTAGGGGCGTATAGCAATACGCCCCTACCCCTTGCAACTTGTAACTCGCACCTTGTAACTATTTTCGACTGAAAGGAAAAAATAATATGTTAGAAGCAATCTTAAGTAAATATCTACTCAATGCCTTACTGTTATCTCTTGTCTCTATCTTCTACAGTTTCCTAAAGAACAAATTAGGAGAAGATAGAGCCGATACCATAAAAGAAGCTATCTTATCTGCTATGCTCTGGGCAGAAGAAGAGCTGGGAATAGGAAATGGCAACCAGAAATGGGAGATAGCCTGGAAGAAGTTAATCGAGATACTGGCAGATAAGAATATAAGATTAAGAAAATCGGAAGAGAAAGTAGTAAAGACCATGATGAAGTCCAATGTGGGTAGGATTAATCAGCAGACCTATGATGTCCTGATGAAGAGAAAATTAATAAAAGATAAAAAGATCGTTCAGCAATCTTTGCCGACAAACTAGTTGTTAGTATATCACCCCCACCTTAATCCTCCCCCCTCAAGGGGGAGGAGATTTGAGAAAGAATACTAACTTACTTTCTCCGAAGGGGGAGGAGAAAAAGATGGATTCCTGCTTTCGCAGGAATGACATATTCTTACTCCCCTCTCCCCTCGGAGGGAGAGGGTCAGGGTGAGGGGGATTTATGCCCGTATTTTTAATCGGTCAATTGGTCAATTAACTAACGACTGAAAGGAGTTAGCTCCCATGCAAATGCTAAATAGTACCAACAATATAATCATCGCCCCCCACTTCAACCTATCCGAATTTGCCTGTCCCTGCTGCAGGCGGGTGATGTTGCATCCCAAGCTGCTGGATAAACTAATAGAGTTAAGAAAGATATTAGAAAGACCGGTTTATATTACCTCCGGATACCGCTGTTCGAGATATAACCGGAAAGTAGGAGGAGTGCCAAACAGCTACCACTTAATCGGTCTGGCAGCAGATATTAAAGTAAAAGATATCAACTTAATTGAACTTTTAGAGATATGTGAAAATATTGGTTTTGGCGGCATCGGATTCTACGAGAAGAAGAACTTTTTGCATCTGGATGTGCGGCCTACTAAACGTAGCAGATGGAGGGAATAAAAAAGTTCGTTAGAAAAAGGGGGACACACTTTACTTTTCACCATGCATTAAATGCAGGAATATAAAAGAAGAATGTCCCCATTTTACTCACCCCCACCTTAATCCTCCCCCCTCAAGGGGGAGGAGAGATAAAGGATTAATTCCTCGCTACCGAAGGGGAGATCTGGAAAGAGGGTTCGAGTAAACTGGCTAACTGGGTAACTAATATTATCAGCCAATTGGTAAATTGGAGAATTGGAGAATTGTTATATGGATATAAAAACTATATTGGATATCATCGCTAATCAGGGGTTCCCTATCGCCTTATCGATACTCTTAATCTTTCGTATCGACAGGTTTATGCAAGAGATAGTAATTGCTCAGAAAGAGGGATACCGGCAGGTCCTGGAAAATACTAAAGAGATACATAATACTATCACTAACTTAAATCAGCAGAACCGGGAATATTATTCTCTGCGTTTTGCTGAGGTGCAGAAAGAATTATCCGGAATGAAGGTAGAGTTAGGGAAAATTGAATGTAGTTAGATTATTAAAAAGCCAGACTTATTATAAAAATTCATCGGGTTACTTTATTTATAGGTTTGGCTTTTTTATTATTTTTTATACTTTGCCGTAGCCTTAATCATTCATATTTTAATCTCACCGCTTTTTATAATCAAATAAGTAGACCAGGCAATTGAAGGGGCTAGAATAGATTCATTTAAGATGAAATGAGGGCTGTGCAACCTATAATTTCCACCTACTCCCAATAAACCATAAAAAGCTGGAATTTTTTGAGCATAGAATGAAAAATCTTCACTAATCATCAATGCGTTTTTTAATTTTACTAACCTATCTTCTCCCCAGAATTCATTTGCAAATTTTGCAACATTTGATGTAAGCAAAGGATGATTTACTAAAGAAGGATAATTTCTCAAATAATTTAATTTACTATTAATCTGGAAGCTTTTTGTTATACCTTTAGCGATTTCATTTACCCTATATTTAACATAATTTTGTGTTTCAGAGGATAACGTTCTGACAGTACCATTGAGAATAACTTTATCAGACGTGCCAGTAAAATTATTTTCTGCTTGAATACTGCCGATAGTTAAAACAGCAGAATCATTAGGCGACACTTCCCGTGAGATCAATTCTTGTAAAGCTAAAATCAGATGGGAAAAAATAATGGTGCTATCAAAGGTATTTTTATACTTTTTAATATGATTACCTTTATTCATAATTTTTATAGATATTTCATCTGAGTTACTCGTTAATATCCCTGAGCGAATACCAAAAGTTCCTTTTGGCAAATCGGGATAGACATGATGCCCAAAAATCATCTCGATACCATATTCATCTATTAATCCTTTATCGATTAATATTTTAGCCCCTGCTTCGCCTTCCTCTGCGGGTTGAAATACAAAAATAACTGTTCCTTTAAAATAATGTCTTAATTGGGAAAGTAATTTTGCAGCTCCCAACAAAATAGCAATATGTGCATCATGTCCGCAAGCATGCATACAGTTCGTATTTTTTTAGAAGAAAAAGGTAGATTAGTTTCTTCGTTTATAGCTAATGCATCGATATCTGCCCGTATAGCTCTCGTATTGCCGGGTTTGCATCCACTTATTACTCCAATAACTGCAGTAGTATTCTGGTAATTTTTATAAAATTTAATACCCCATTGACGAAGTTTTTGACTAATTAATTTTGCAGTTCTTTTTTCTTTAAAAGATAGCTCTGGAAATTTATGTAAAATTCTCCTTATTTCTATGATTTCACTTTCTATATTATAAGAAAGCTTTAGAATCTGATTTTTAATTTCGATTTTCTTTACTCCTACTTTTTCTGTTTTTCCCTATTACTATTTTTTCTTTAACCCTCTATTAATTATAATATTCCCTTCTTTAAATACTGCTAAAATATTTTTTTTCTTTTGAAGAATAGAAATATCCTCAAGAGGATTTTTATCTGCAATTACTATATCGGCAACTTTGCCTTCCGAAATAATCCCCACCTTATCGGCAATTTCTAAAAGTTCTGCTCCGGAACTGGTCATAGAAACAATCACTTGCATTGGTGTCATTCCTGCTTCTACCATTGCTGCTAACTCAAATGCATTTTCTCCGTGATATACAAATGGCATGCCTGCATCACTACCCATAGCAATTTTAACTTTATTTTTTAAAGCTTTTTTAAAACTTTTTAATCTATATTTTCGGCTATTTAGTGCCTTTTCAACAGCAAAATCCGGCAAACCAGTTTTATCGCCCAGTTCTTCTACATGTTTACCGTAAGAAAATGTAGGTACAAGAAAAATATTATTTTCCAGCATTACTTTAACATCATCATCATCTAATATAGTTCCGTGTTCCAAAGAATCACAACCAGCTTGAAGAGCAATTTTAACACCTTTTTTACCATGAACATGAGCAGCAACTTTTTTATTCTGATTGTGTGCTTCATCTACTGCCACTTTCGTTTCTTCAAGAGTAAGAGCATAGGAATCAGGGGAAGATGTTTTTCTAAATGTTCTTCCCGAGTTCATTACTTTTATAATATCAACACCTAAAGCTAATAATGTCCGTACAGCTTTTCTAACTTCCCCCGGGGAATCCATTACTTCTCTTCCATAAATTTGAACTTCCGGAGGGTATAATTGAAAATCAGCACCAGTAGGCATAATCTTATACCCGCTTACAATCATTCGAGGTCCCACTACTAATCCCTCATTAATTGCATCTCTAAGTCCAATATCTATTAAATATTCAGTCCCTAAATTTCTTATACTGGTAAATCCCGCTTCAATAGTCCTTTTTGCATAAAATGCTGCACGCAAAGTTTTTAAGGGAATACTTTCTTTAATCATCTGAATCTCTGACTGTTTTCCTGACATTTGAATGTGGGTATGAGAATCTATGAATCCGGGTAATATAAATTTATTCCTTGCATCAAATACATAAGATACCCCCTTAGGCTTTGAAAAAGAACTTACATTAACTATTTCAGTAATTTCCTCCCCTCTTATAATAATTACAATATCCTCAATAGGTTCTGAACCAGCTCCATCAATCAAAGTTCCCCCAAATATTATTTTTATATCATTATTATTCATATCTTTACTCCTTACATATATTAAATTACCAATGGAATTTGTAAAAAATATCTTTTTCTTATATTTTCTTTTCCTTACTTTTTATCGTTAAATAAGTACCTAAGGCTACTGCGGGAATAAGTATCGATTCACCCAGGACAAAATGAGGACTGTGTACATCATATTCCCCGCCATTTCCTAAAAATCCAAAACAGGAAGGTATTTTTTCTCCATAAAAAGAAAAATCTTCTGCAATTCTTATAGGTTTCTCTAACTTTATTAAACTTTGTTTTGGCCAAATTTCCTCTACCCATTTAATTACATTAGAAGTTAATTGTGAATGGTTAATTATTGAGGGATAAAAACGGCAATAATCTAATTTGCCTTTTGCTCTAAATGTAGATGTTATGCCATTAAACATTTCTTTCATACGTTTTTCGATATAATCTTGAACTTTAGGAGAAAAAGTACGGACACTTCCTCTTAAGATAGCTTCCTCAGGAATAGCATTATATGTACTTCCGGATTCTATGCTTCCGAAAGAAATAGTGGCAAAATCATATGGAGATATCTCGCGGGAAATTATCTCTTGATAAGCTAATATTAAATGAGAAGCAATGACTATAGGATCTATAGCTTTTTCAGGTCTTGCAGCGTGCGCTCCTTTACCGATTATTTTTATTGATACTCTATCTGATTGACTAGTTAAAACACCATCTCTAATTCCGATTTTAGCAAGTGGTAATTCTGAACAAATGTGAAATCCAAAAATCATTTCAATACCAAAATCCTTAATTACACCATTCTTCATTAATACCTTTGCTCCTCCTCCTGCTTCTTCAGCCGGTTGAAAGATTAACACTATTTTCCCATGCAAACTCGACTTTAATTTAGATAATAAATAAGCAACTCCCAAGGATATTGCTACTAGCCCGTCATGCCCTGTAGCATGCATACATCCATTTACCTTGGAAGAAAAGGGTAATTTAGTTTCTTCACTAATTGCGAATCCATCCATAGCCGCCCTTAATGCCCTTGTTGGCCCAGGTTTATCCCCTTCTACTACTCCTATTACAGCGGTTGTATTTGCATAATTAGAATAAACCTTAAAATTTATTTTATTAAGTTCTTTAATAATAAATTTTGCAGTTTTCTCTTCTTTAAATGCCAATTCAGGATATTGATGTAATTCACGTCTTATTTGTATCACTTTGTTTTCAATATCTTTAGATAGTAATTTTATTTTTTCTTTTATATCCATCCATTATTTCCTTAAATTTTTTTAAATATTAATATATTTTCTAAGATTTTACTTTTATTTTTTTCCTTTCTATATGTAACCCGGCTATTTCTAAAAAATTAATAAGACATTTTAAGTATCTATTATCTATATTTCTTTTAATCTACCTTTGTATCTTTTAATCAGGGGTACTACAAAAAACATTCCAAACATTATCAGTCCTACAACACGGCTTGTTAATATAGGATTAATCAGTAGGATTGCCACTACTCCAAAATATACTCTTTCTAACATAGTTAACTTTACCTTCAAATATCCAATGATTAAAACTGAGATAGAGTAAAGTCCTACTGCAGCACACAAAAGAGAATAAAGATAATTTAACCAGTTGAAGTTAATAAATAATAATACTGGATTATAAATAAACATATATGGTAACAATAATCCTGCACTCCCTAATGCCAAACCGGTTAAGGCCGTTTTGTTTGGATTAGCCTTTGCTATAGTTGCTGCAGTAAATGAGGTTAAAGCAACAGGTGGTATTACGGCAGACATGGTTCCAAAATAAAAAGCAAAGAAATGAGCAGAAATTCTCGGAATACCCATCATAACTAAAGCGGGAGCGGCAATAGTAGTAGTTACAATATAACAAGCTACACCGGGTAATCCCATTCCTAATATAATTGCAGTAATCATACATAGAAAAGCAGTTAAAAATAAATTTCCTTCTGCAAGTCTTACTATACTATTTCCAATGATTTGTCCAATCCCGGTCATACCGACCGAACCAATAATAAATCCTACAATTCCGCAGATCATTGCGATGGGTGCTGCATTGCGCGCACCTTCGTTTAATGCAAATATTATATCTTTAATGCTTAACCTAGTATTTTTACGGAAGGAAGATACGATTAAGACTGATACAATACCGATAAATGCTGCAATTAATGGGCTATATCCTATTACTAAAAAAAATATTATTAACACCAGAGGTATAATTAAATGTCCTTTATCTAATAAAACTTCCTTTATTAAGGGTAATTTATCTTTTGAAACTCCCGATAATCCCCATTTTAACGCACCTAAATCTACCATGTGATAAAGAGTAAAATAGTAAAGAATAGCAGGTGTAAGTCCTGCTATCATTATCTTATTATAAGGAATCCCCAGATATGAACTCATTATAAAAGCAGCTGCCCCCATAACCGGTGGCATAAGTATTCCTCCTGTGGAAGCAATGGCTTCTACTGCACCGGCAAAATAAGGTTTATAACCAAGAGACTTCATTAAGGGAATAGTAAATGAACCCGTAGTTGCCACATTGGCTTGAGAGCTACCGCTAATTGTGCCCGTTAAAGCACTTGCTACTATTGCAATTTTTGCAGGGCCTCCTCTTGATTGACCGGTCAAAGCAGAAGCAATATCATTAAAAAAATCTGATGCTTTGGTGACCTTTAAAAAACTTCCAAAGAGAATAAACATAAAAACATAAGATGCAGAAATCATTATCGCTATTCCTAATACACCTTCAGATGTAAAACTCATCCGTATTAATATTCTTTTTAAATTAAATCCCTGATGAATAAAAATACCAGGCATATACGGTCCAAAATAAATATAGATTAAAAATATTACTGAAAGTAAGGTGAGAGGAATACCAACCGTTCTCCTGGACCCTTCGATAATTAGTGCAAGAAGGATAATTCCATATATCATATCTAATAAATTTGGTTGCATCACTGAATTCACGAAACGATTATAAACCACTAAAAAATATATACCGCAAGTTATAGTTAAAAAAAATAGTATCCAATCAATAATAGAGGGTTTATCTTTTGGAGATCTTCTAAATGCGGGGCGGGTTAAAAAAATTATCCCCATCATTAATGATAGATGAATAGAATTTTTCTTTAATATATCTATTAAACCAAAACTATTATACCAAATATGTATTATTGAAGTAATTACACAAAATATTAGTACTAAACTCCCTATTTTTCCAGATAAAGTTCGAAATTTAATTTCATTTTTCTCTACTTTTTCCAATATATTTACCTCTTTGACAAATTGAACTTTATACTATTTATTATACATTGAAGAGAGAGTAAAAATTTAATCTAACTCTCTCTTCAATAATTACTAAAAACATTCTTATTTATTATTTTATTAAATCATCTGGAATTTCAACATTATGATCTTTGTAAAATTTAACCGCACCTGGATGTAATGGAACATTGGTCAATCCAACCAAAGCTTGTTCAAGGCTAAGTGTTTTTAAAGAACCGTGTTTTTTATGTAAATCTTCTAACTTATTTACATATATTGCTTCTAGCATTTTGTAAACGATATCTTCACTTACATCTTTTTCCACAACCAATGTGCTCTTAATGGCCATTAAATGTAAATCACGATCTTGTTTTGGATAGGTTCCTTTTGAAATAATTACTCTTGCGAAATAAGGAGCGACTTCTCTTACTTTTGCAATATCTTCATCACTAAATTCAACCATATCTACAGGGATTTGGCTTGCATAAAGTTGAGATACTGCAGACGTCGGGAAACCACCCCCCAGGAAACAGGCATCAATTAATCTGTTTTGCATGGCTTGAGCAGAGTCGCTATAACCTAAATATTGTGGTTGGAAATCATCATAAGTTAAACCAGCAATTTGTTTAAGAAGAATTGGTAGATAAACAGTTCCTCCTCCACCTGCGGGTCCTGAAGCAATTTTCCTACCAGGGAAATCTGCTAATGTTTTAAAGCCTATATTTTTTCTATAAACTATTTGCATAGCCTCTGGCCATAAAGCAGTAACAAATCGTATATTTTCTATTGGTTTACCTTCATACTTTCCAATTCCGGCATATGCATTTGATGTGGGAGCACCGCCTACAATTGCCATTTTAACTTCTTTGTTTCTGAGCATCTCTAAATTCTCAGAAGAACCACCGGAAGCATGTGCTGAAAATCTGTAGCCACTATCTTTCAATTCTTCTCCAAAAGTTGTTGCGAGTATGACACCAACAGGGTAATATGTTCCACCGGTAGAACCAGTGGCAATACTTATAAATTTAACTGCTGCAAATGTAGATGTTGTAGCTAATAAAACAATTAATATACCAATTACAAAAGTAAAGACACTATTTCTTTTTAACATTAATTTTATCTCCTTTTTTTATATTTTTTAATAAATCTTTTTTGTGTGATCACTATTCAATATTATTCTGTTTAAAATATAACCACCTCCATTCTTTATGGCTAAATATATAATCAATTTGAGGGATAATTTTTTTAAAAAAGTAATTTATTTTTATTCATCTTTAAGATAGCCTTTTTCTTTATACCAAACATTAAAATCCAGAAGAACTGAATCTTCTTTCTTCAAATGGTTTGTTCCGGAATTATAGTGAAAATTAAATATTCTGTTTATTACAGAATTAATTAGAGCCATTGCAGCTACGTTTGAATTAAAAAAAGTAAAACCTTTATAGGGGCATAACAAACATACATTAGAGATCTTGTAAAGAGGGGAGATTCTGCTGTCAGTAATTGAAACTACTTTTATTCCTTTATTTTTAGCGCATTTTGCAATATTTATGGTCAAATTTGTAAAACGGGGAAAACTTATAGCGATAACAACATCTTCGGGATTCAAATCTTGAATTATATCATAAATCCCTTGGTCATAATTATTAAGCAAAAATACATTAGGAACAATCTTTCTCATCTTAAAATATAGAAAATGACCAAGGGAAAATGATGTACGAAGTGCTATTATATATTTCTTCCTAGATTTAAGAATTATATTAACAAATTCTTCAATCTTTTTATCGTCTTTTATTTCCAATAATTTATTTAAATTGTCAAAATCCTTCTTTAAAGAGTTATCAATAATGTTGTTCTTATCAGAAGGTACATATTGTTTGGCTTTCTCTAATTGGCCAACAATATTTATTTTATCAATAATTAATTTTCGTAAATCTTTTTGTAAATCAGGATATCCACTATAACCGATTCCTTTTGCAAAACGTACTACTGATGATGAAGTCGTGTTTGTTTTAGCCGCTAAATCATCAGCAGTAAAAAAAGGAACTTCATCTGAATTGGAAAGAATAAAGTCTGCTAATCGTTTTTGGGTTAGGGTAAATTCATTAAAATGTATTTCCAGATAATCTATGATATTTTTTATTTTTTTCATAATCGAACTCCTAATTGGAAACCACAATAATTATTAGTTTATATAAATTATAATAACAATTATTGTAAGTATCGATTTAAACTTAATACGTTTTAATATTATGAATCAATGTAGATACATTAAAATAAAAATATAATTTATCAAAAAATTATACTAATCTTATATTATATTCTCCTCCAAATCCTTTACCGTAATATTTTGTGTTAAGTGCGTGTAAGGCCCCTTTTCTGTAAATTGTTAAAGGAGTATCGTATTTTATACCAAATGCTTCTGTTACTGATCCTGTTACTTCGGCTAAATGTCCGTATCTTGGCATAAGTGTAGGTGTAACTCCACTAGGAGTAAAAGGTGGATAATGCCAAGTTCCTTTATCTAACATAACGCCTTCATCTGGTCCAAATAAAAATGCACGAGTTTTTTTGGGATCAGGAATAGGTCCCTTAGGAGCCAATAGAAATATTAACTCTTTACCGCCTAACGGAAAAAACCATTCATAAGTTTCAAGATGACATTCAGTCCAATCAAAGATTGTCCCTTCAGGTTTAGGCTTCATAAAAATAACCCCAAGAGAAAATCTTTCTCCGGTATCTTTAAATGGTAAAATATCCCAGTATGCTTTAGTAACAACATCATAATCTCGAATTGCTTCTGGTGTAAAAAACCTTACAACAATTATTGTATTATAAATAATAATAGCAACAATTATTGTAATTGTCAATAAATCAGTCAATCCTTTCAAATAAAAAATAAAAGTTGACTGTTTTTTAGGTTTAAGATTTTTGTTCTCAGTTTTTGGTTATCAGTGAATAGTAATTATTATGCCCCATTCTATCCATTCTTCCCATTCGAGAGTGTTTAGTTCGTGGAGTTTTAGGAGATCTTTGGCACCTTTAAATTCTCCCAGTGCATCTCTTAGTTCAATTATCTTTTTAGTGGTATATTCATTTACCTTTAGAATCCTTGTAAATTCTTCCAGGGATACGGTACTGATATTTGTTAGAGTAGACAGGCGAGACGCCTGTCCTACATCACCTTTTTTATATTCGACAAAAAGTTTGAGGAATCCTTTCTTTAAGAAGATATTTTGCTGAATAACTAAAATAGGAAAAGAAGTTAGTGTAAGCCTTTATAAAGAAAAAAATATTTTCGCTGCATCATAGATGAATTTAGCACTAAAAAATAAGAGAAAAACCCCGCAGATTAAAAATAAAACCTGCTGGAGTCTTTTACCAAAAAACTGCCCGCCTTTAAAAGATAAAGTAGAAAGAAAGTACAACCATAAAAAATCACATGACCAATGGGCAATCATAAAGATAATAAAACCGAGCAATCCAAAAGCATAAGAGCGGAAAATAAGAATAGAACCGATGGT
>CAZWFH010000037.1:0-11318 GCA_964632105.1 uncultured Atribacterota bacterium | reverse complement strand
TTTTCTTGCCCCAGTCCAGGGCTTTTTGCTCATCTCCCAGGTTAAAACATACATCAATCCGGTTACCTTTAATGGCACTTCCACAATCATTGGCTAGACCTATTCCATAACCTTCTACGTAGAGCATATCTCCATAATGAAATGTCCCGAATTCCGGGTCAATAGCTATACTTTTGTATCCGGCTTTATAATTAGTCGAAGTAAAACCATCAGCATAAGGCCAGCAGGACCTTTCATGGGGAGTATAAGCTGTTGCCAGTACGGTAAATTTCGGATAGGATATATTTTTATCCTTTCCGGTAGATAATGCTTTTTCTATTTCTTCTGCTTGTGTTTCTGCTTTTTCCCAATCTATTTTATTAAAACCATAAGGATCTGTTGTTTTGGGAAGACTATATTTTTCAGTAATGGTGAAGCCTGCTGCTTTCTCTTTACCGGAAATCTGATACTGAGAGGTAAAGCGCACGATATTCCCCTCTTTATCCTTGACTACATAAAACTTACCATCTACTGAAAAATTACTTAGCCAGAAGAATACATTTAAAATAATTATAAAAACTATAAAAAGACGTATTTTCTTTTTTATAATTTTCTCCTTTGGTTAATTTTTTTTATTTAAAAAGTTAAATACAGTATATTATATAATTCTATAAATATTTCTAAAAATCCTCTTTTTTTGGAGAAAAAAATAAAAAGCTCGCCTTGCTATTAACAAAGCGAGCTTGTAAAGGAGGTATAATTATGAAAAAGATTGTTTTGTTGTTTGTTGCTCTAGTTTAGTAAGTCTTTAAACAATTATTAATTATACAGTTAGTAATTATACTCATTTTTTCTACAATGTCAAGTAAATTTTTAAAAAAAATTTACAATAACCTGGTCACATGGTAAGTCAAGATTCCAAAAAATCTTTGATTAATATTTTGATAGGTAATTTTATCTTATAAAAGATAAGGAGTTTTAAAAACGTTTCCAGAAATCTTCTGCTTGTTCTCTTACTCTTCTGACAATTCTTTCATAATCTAAACCGCTTATCTCCCGACCTTCCATTAGTATTTTGCCACCTACAATAGTGCTATCGACCATATCTCCGCTTATGCCAAATAAAATATGGAAATAAGCATTTTGACTGCTAATTGGAGTGGGTGGATAGTAATTTACCACTATAATATCAGCTGGAGCTCCGGTCTGAAGGACTCCCAAAGTTTCACCAAAGAACCTGGCGGCAATCTCACGGTTATTCTTAAAAGCCATCTGATAGACTTCTTCCCAACCGGCTTGAGGATTATGCGACTCGTGTTTTTGTAGGAGATTAGCCACCTTAATACTTTCAAACATATCGGTAGTATAACCGTCAGTGCCTAACCCTACTATTACACCTTTATCCATGGCAGTCTTGATAGGAGCCGTCCCCACGGCATTACCCATATTGGACTCAGGATTATGAATTAAATAACTGTCATTATTCTTTAAAATTTCTAATTCTTCTTCCTGAAGATGAACCCCATGTATGGCTAAAGTACTGGGTCGCAAGATATGAAAACGATCTAATCGTTCTGCTACTCCTTTATAGCCCCGGGTTTTACTTTCATAGAAATCAGCTATTCCTTCTGCGACGTGGATATGAAAAGGTACTTTTAACTCATCAGCTAAAGCAGCTGCTTGGGATAAAGTTTCATTTTTCAGGGTAAAGGAAGCATGAAGTCCAATCATTCCTCCCAGGTAATTATTACCTTCCTGCCGCGCTTTTTTTATAAACCGTTCATTTTCTCTGATTCCATCTAAAGCTTTTTCATGGCCATCCCGGTCAGAAACCTCGTAAGCTAAGCTAGCTCGAATACCGCTCTGACGGACTGCCTCAGTAATTACATCTAGACTACCATCGATAAGATTGCTGCTGGCATGGTGGTCAAAAATAGTAGTGGTTCCTTTCTTAACACAATCCAGAATAGCATAAATTGCACTACAATATATATCTTCTTCATTTAAAACCTTATCTAATCTCCACCATAGCTTTTCCAAAATCTCTACAAAATTTTTAGGAGGCTGGTCAGTTTTGAGGTCCATACCTCGGGCAAAAGTGCTATAAAGATGCATATGGGTGTTAATCATCCCCGGCATTATTATCTTACCCTGGACATCTTTATATTCAGCTTCAGGATATTTTGAAATTAATTTTTCCGTCTTCCCGATAGCAACAACATTCTCTTCCTCGATTACTACTCCGCCGTTTGAGATAACCCGGGAATCTTTATCAAAAGTAAGAACTGTTCCGTTTCCGATAATCAGCATTTTTCTCCCCTCCTCTATCCTTTAATCATTTTTTGGGAAATCTTGTTGGCTTTTTCCGCCACTTTATCTTCATCAATATTAACCAACTTTCCATCGCAAACTATAATCTTACCATTAACTATAGTAATATCCACAATTTGAGAATCACCACAAGTTACCAGAGCTGAAACAGAATCAGACAAACCCCCGGCGAATCCCAATTTTTTAGTATTGATTAAAAACATATCTGCTGCTTTTCCTTCTTCAAGACTACCGATCTCTGGTTGATTAAGGACATCCCGGCCACCATTGGTAGCCATGCTCATCACTTCTTCGGTAGATATACTGGAGATACCATAAATTAACCGATGCATCAAGAAAGCTGCTTTAAGTTCGGCAATCATATTAGAAGAATCATTGCTGGCACTGCCATCAACCGCCAATCCCACCGGTACTTTCTTTTTTAACATATAGGGGATATTCGCAGCCCCGGAAGCCAGTTTCTGATTGGATACCGGACAATGGGCTACTCCTGTTCCTGTTTCAGCCAATAAGTCTATCTCCCTTTCGGTCAGATGAACACAATGGGCAAACCAGACATCATCTCCCAGCCAGCCAACTTTTTCCATATACTTCAGTGGCCGTAACCCAAAAGTTTTCTGACAAAATTCATTTTCATCTTTAGTTTCTGCAAGATGAGTATGGCTCTCTACTTTATAATTTCGGGCTAATTTAATCGACTCTCTTAAAAGGTTCTCAGTCACCGAAAATGGGGAACAGGGAGCTAAAACCACTCTTTGCATGGCAAAAGGCTGGTAATCATGATATTTTTCGATAACTCGCTGAGAATCAGACAAAATCTCTTCTTCTGTCTGCACTACTTCATCCGGAGGCAACCCCCCATCTTTTTCACTTAAAGACATAGAACCTCTACTTCCATGAAATCGGATGCCAATTTCTTGAGCTGCCCTGAATTCTTCATCTACCAGTTCCTTTGGCTGACCCTTGGGGAACACGTAGAACTGGTCAACTGCGGTGGTGCAACCGGTCTTTAAAAGTTCTCCCATAGCTACCAGGCTGCTGTAATAAACCGCTTCGAGAGTTAAGCGAGACCAGATAGGGTAAAGGTATTTTAACCAATCAAACAGTTCTACATTCTGTACTTGAGAAATATTTCTGGTTAAGGTTTGATAAAAATGGTGGTGGGTATTAATTAGACCGGGATAAAGAAAATAATCAGAACCATCAATTATCTCCTCAGCTGGGAATTTTATGTCATAGGCAATTTTACTAATTTTATTATCTTTAATTAAAAGACTGCAACTTTGTAGCCTGTTTCTTTCCTTATCCATAGTTACAATCTCTTTTGCATTCTTAATTAAGATAGAAGACATTTAAAAAATCTCCTTATTACTATTTATTCACTACGCTTTCAATTGCTTCTATAATCTGTTCGTAACCGGTACAACGGCATAGATTGCCCTCTAAAGCTGTTTTAATTTCTTTCCGACTGGGATGAGGACTGTGTATAAGCAGGGCTTTGGCAGACATTAACATCCCTGGAGTACAAAAACCACACTGCACAGCTTGATGATCAACAAAAGCTTGCTGTAAGGGATCAAGCTTTCCATCTGTTTCCAACCCTTCAATAGTTAAAACTTCACTTCCTCCAATCTGTCCGGCAAGAATCAGACAGGAAGAAACCGCCTTTCCATCAAGGATAACCGTACAGGCTCCGCATTCTCCAACACTACACCCTTCTTTGGTCCCGGTTAATTTTAATTGTTCCCTTAAAGTATCAAGTAAACGTTCTTTAGGACCCACCTTTAAGGTTACTTCTTTACCATTAACAATAAAGGTTACTGTAGTCTTATTCATTGGTCTTTGCCTCCTTGATAATCTTTTTCAATGCTCTCTTAATCAGGACAGCGATAGTCGGTTTTTTGTAGGGAGTAGACCATCTTTCTCCGGTAATGGAGACCATTTCCTTGCTGGTTATTTTGCCAATCTCTTCTAAATCAATATTAAATACCGATTTACCATTAATAGCTTTTTCGGTCTCCGGAAGGGATTGGGGATAAGGTGTGGCAGATCCGGGGACAACTCTGGTATCTTGGAAAATACCTTCTTTATCTATTTTGGTAACCAGAGCAAGACTTAGTCTGGCAATAGACAGAGCTTTTCTCCGGCCGATTTTTTGAAAATCAGTATAATAATTATCACCAAGCAGAGGAATTTTTATTTTGGTCAATAATTCATTAGCTTGTATTTTAGTTTTATAAGGACCGGCTAAAAATTCTTCCAAGGACAATACTCTTTTGCCTTCCCCGGAAGTTAATTCTACTTTAGCCCTTAAGGCAATTAGAGGAGGTAAAAGGTCTGCTGCCGGTGAGGCATTCACAATATTACCTCCGATAGTGCCGCGGTTACGAATCTGGGTTGAACCGATAGTGTTAGCTGCTTCCACCAATACAGGAAAATTATTTTTTATGAGTAGCTCATTAATCAATCTAGAATGGGTCACCAACGGCCCTATTTCTATAAATTTATTAATTAAATTAGTAATTTTTAATTCTGGGATATTGGTTATATCCAACAGGTAATCAAAGTCTGACAAGCGCGGGCTCTCTTTGTAAAGATTAACCAACAAATCTGTCCCTCCGGCTAATATACAAACTTTACTAAATTTATTCAAGTAATTCAGGGCCTCTTCTATTTTTTGAGTGGTTAAAAATTCGTAGGATATCATTTTTTTGTCCCCTCTTTACTTAAAGAATGTCCCAGTAAGACCCGTTCTAAATTAAGGGGTAAATGCCTGATTCTTTTTCCGGTTGCGTGAGCTACTGCATTGGCAATCGCCGCTGCGCCCAATTCTAAAGTTGGTTCACCGATAGATTTAGCTCCATAAGGACCATAGGGGTCGGGATTTTCTACAATAACCGGGCTAATTTCTGGCATATCTTTTACAGTAGGAATCAAGTATTCATCAAAGTTAGTATTTTTAATATAGCCATTCGTGATTTCTACTTCCTCCATAATACCATAACCTAAGCCCATCATTACCCCACCGTAGATCTGCCCCTTCAAACAGGCAGGATTAATGGCTCTACCCACGTCATGGGCGGCAGTCATTTTTAATACTTCTATCTGACCGGTTGCTGTATCAACTTCCACTTCAGCTATCTGGCAACCATAAACATAGGTAAAATATGGTCTGCCTTGACCAATTTCTTCGTCCCAGGAAATATCTGGAGCTTTATACCAACCGTAAGCAGATAAAAATACTCCCTCCTGATTAGCCAAATCTACGGCCTCATCAAAAGAAATAATCTTTTGTTCTTTATTTTTCTCATATATATTCTCATTTTCAAAAACTAAATTACTTACTTTAACTTTTAATTTATCTGCTATCATCTCGGCAAGAGTTTCTTTTAATTGATGGGCAGCATTTTTTACTGCATTGCCACCTAATATGGTGCTGCGAGAGGCAACAGTCGCTCCACTCTCAGGAGAAACTGAAGTATCAACCTCCATATAACTAATCCTTCTAATATCCACTCCCAATTCCTCGGCGGCTATCTGGGTAAAAACAGTCTTTAAGCCTTCGCCATTTTCAGCCAATCCACAGGATATTAAGATACTCCCGTCACGCTGAATGGCCACTATAGCGCCGGCAGCATCAGTTGCCTCAGCTCCCAAACTGCAGCCTCGAAAACTAATAGCCATACCAATTCCTCTTTTTTTATCTCCTGATTGGAGCTTACTGTATTCTCTGTATTTCTCTTTATAATTACTTGCTTCAACAGCTTTGTTAATTACTTCTTCCAGACTCACCTGGTGATTATCCAATTTCTGTCCACTGGCAGTAATAGAATTATTGTGATATATATTTTTTAAACGCAGTTCCATGGGGGTCATCTTTAGTTCTTCGGCCAGTTCATCCATTAATGATTCCTGGGCAAAGATAATCTGTGGTGAACCATAACCTCTCATCGCCCCGGTATACACATTATTGGTGTAATATCCATAAGTATCTGTTTTCACATTAGGCAATTCGTAAGGGCCTGTTGCCTGAACAACCGAACGCCAGGTAACAAAGGGAGTCTGGCAGGCATAAGCTCCGCTATCGGCTAAACACTTAATCTCCATTGCTACCAGCTTACCTTCTTTGGTAGCGCCCACTTTATATTTCATTTTATAAGGATGACGTTTGTAACTTTCGAGAATTGATTCATCTCTGGTATTAACCATTTTAACCGGTCGGTCGGTTTTTAAAGCCAAAATTGCAGCCCGGGCAGCCATAGAAGACATAACTTCATCTTTACCCCCAAATGACCCACCCATATGGTTCTGAATTATTCTCACTTTATTCAAGGGTACTTTAAGCACACTTGCTACGGCATTTCGGCAAGAAAAAGGGTTCTGAATCGAACCATAGATAGTTACTAAAGTATTATATTCATGGGGAACTGCCACGAGTGACTCAGGTTCGATATAACCGTGTTCTACAAATTGAGTAGTATATTTTCTTTCCAGTATTACCTCTGCCTGATTAAAGCCTTTTTCTGTATCTCCTTTTCTCAATCGATGATGAACCACCTGATTATTTTCTAACTCTGAATGAATTAAGGGAGCATCTTTTTTCTCGGCTTCTTCCGGTTCAAAAATACCCGGTAGTTCTTTATATTCTACATCAATTAACTCTATAGCCCTGGCAGCTACTTCTTTAGTTTCGGCAGCAACTGCAGCAATTCCATCACCAATATATAAAGCCTCTTTCCGAGCCAAAACTTGCTGATTTTGGATAATCACTCCAAATTTATTATTGGGGACATCCTCTACAGTTATAACTGCTTTCACGCCCGGATAGGCCAGAGCTTTTTCGATGTTTATTTTCACGATTCGAGCATGGGGATATTTACTTCGCAAAACTTTACCATAAAGCATATTGGGGAAGAATAAATCAGCAGCAAATTTAGCTTTTCCGGTAACTTTTTCGTAGGCATCGACTCGTTTTATCGATTTATTAACCTCGCTGAATTTCATTCTCTTCATCTCCCTTATCACATACTATTTTAGCAAACCGGCCCTTTGGTTAAATTTTTTAATAAGCTCATCTATCTTCCCTACTTGCTGATGGATATTACCCCAATAATTCTCACTGTTATACCATTGAGCATTTAGTTCTTCCATATCTTTACCCTGTTGTTCTACCCAGGTAAAGTACTTGAGATTATGGATGCGTTTCTTATCATAGTAGGTTAATTCTTGCATATAATCAGTAGTAAGTGCCCGCAAGTTACGATGATAATCAATGGCTGCATCAGTTTCATCATAGGGACCAAATTCTTCTTTTAATTCTTTTAATCGAGAGCTATACATTTCCATTGAATCGGTAAAGACAGTTAAAACTATATCTTTTTCAGTAAGTTCATAATATTTAGCAAACTTGATAGCCATTATCATATTAGCTGCGCTGGAAATTCCCATTAGTGGTAATTTTTCAATTATGTCTGCAGGAACACCTTTTTTTCTTAAATATTTCTGACCGACAGGTTCATTAAATAAACGAATTATTCCCATACTATTACTATCATCTACGTCAATAATCATATCAGTATTTCTCACATTATGAATCCAGGGAACGTGTTTATCTCCTATACCTTCAATACGGTGAGCACCAAAACCATTAGCCAGAAGTGTAGGACATTGTAAGGCTTCCCCGGCAACTATCTTACTGGTAGGATATTTTTCTTTCATATAATCTCCACAACCTAAGGTACCAGCTGAGCCAGTAGTTAAAACTACACCGGAATAATTATCCTTAGGAGTCATAACTTGAGATAGAACTTCTTCCATAGCATGACCGGTAATCTCATAATGCCAAAGGTGATTACCAAATTCATCAAATTGATTAAATACTACTACATTATCCCTGGTCTTTTTTAATTCCCAAGATTTATCAAAAATCTCTTTCACATTACTCTCTGTTCCCGGAGTAGCAATTACTTCTCCGGCTACTTTAGCCAACCAATCAAAACGTTCTCTACTCATCCCTTCCGGTAAGATAGCTATCGATTCACAGGAGAGAATATCGGCATCATAAGCACCACCCCGACAATAGTTTCCAGTAGACGGCCAAACTGCTTTTTGAGAAGTGGGGTCAAACTGTCCGGTAACCAAGCGAGGAACTAAACAACCAAAGGTAGCACCTACTTTGTGGGAACCGGTGGGGAACCATTTACCCACTAAAGCAAATATTCTGGCTTTTACTCCGGTTAACTCATGAGGTAATTCTACAAAATTAACTCCTCCGAATTGACCGCCCTTTTTTACCGGCTCATTCTTCCAGTTAATTCTAAAAAGATTATAAGAATTAATATCCCATAATCCTATGTTCTTCAATTTATCCTTAACCTTATCGGGAACGAGCTCAGGATTCTTCTGTTCTGCAAAAGTGGGAATAATAATATTTCTTTCTTTAGCTCTTTTTATAGTCCTTTCTAATTGTTCTTCGTTAATAGTCAAATCAATCATTTTATTTTTCTCCTTTATTTTTAGTCGTTAGTGAATATTTGGTTAGCCAGTTACCCGGTTTGCCGGTTTACCAGCAAGAAATATAATATAATGTATAACATGTAATAAGTAACCTGTATTTCACTCATTACTCATTACTCATTACTCATTACTGTTTATTATCCGTTACCCGTTGCAAGATAAAATTCGAGATTATCACACTTTCTAAAAACCTGCCAGAGGACCGTCCCCTGTCAGGTTTTAGAAAGTCGATAAACGAGTCTACTGCGCGATAAAGAAATTCTAATTCTATATATTCATCGTTTTGATGAGCCTGAGCAATATCGCCAGGACCAAAAATAATGAAAGGCATTTCCTTTATTGGAAGAATGGTAGCGCCATCAGTACAATATTTGGTAATGATTACTTCTTCTACTCCAGCTACCTGCATAAATTTTTTAACATAAGGATTATTTGAATTGGTAAAAATTAGTGGTTTGTAGTTAAAAACCTCTTCTTCAAATCGTACGTTATACTTTTCTGCAATATCTTCGCTAGTTTTTTTAACCAACTCTATTACTTTTTCTTTATCTTCTTCTGAAATCACTCTAAAATCAAAATCTATTTCTGAATAATTGGGGACGATATTCACCTGTACTCCACCGTGGAATTGTCCTATATTCATTGAAGTTTTACCCCAAAAAGGGTCTGCTTCAAATATTTTCTCATATCTTTCGGTAATATTCACAACAAGCTCACTCCCCGGAATAATTGTATTTACTCCTACCTCAGGAGTTGAGCCGTGAGCAGACTTACCGTAAAATTTAGCTCTCATCCATAATTCTCCCTTTTCCCCGGTAGAAACTTGAAGATTAGAGGGCTCAGTAATAATAAGGAAATCAGTCTGGTCAAAATAACCCCCGTCAACTAAATTTTTTGCCCCTCTATATCCCCATTCTTCGTCTGCCGTAAGGGCTAATTGAACTGTTTTTTTAGGAACAATTCCCCTTCTTTTTAAAAATGCCACTGCGTAAAGTATGGCAGCTATTCCACCCTTCATATCTGATGCCCCTCTGCCGTACATTTTTCCGTTTTCAATTAATCCTTGAAAGGCAGGTTTCGTCCAATCCTCTTCTTTTACCCTCACCGTATCTATGTGTCCGCAAAGAGTAATATTTCTCTCTTCTTCTCCTTCAATTTTCGCAATAACCGAACTCCTGCCTTCTTCTAAAGGAACTAACTCGGAGTGAATATTATTTTTTAAGAGAAATTTCTTTATAAAATTAGCAATTTGATTTTCATTTCCCGGAGGATTTACACTTTTAATTTGAATAAGTCCTTGAAGAAGGTCGTTTAATTCTTTTTTTTCTGTATGATTCACTTTTAGTTCATTGCCTCCTTTACTGCTTCTAAATTGGGATCTATTACCAGGGCTTCTCCTCCTGCTTTTTTAGCACTTTCTACATCCTTTAATCCGTTTCCCGTAACTAATACTACAATTTTATCTCCCTTAGAGATTTTCCCTTCCTTTAGCGCTTTTACCATGCCGGCAAAGGCGGTAGAGCCCGCAGGTTCAGCAAAAATCCCCTGTTTTGTGCCTAAATATTTAATCGCTTCAAGTATTTCCTTGTCACTTACCGCCATACCAAATCCCTTCGATTCTTTTATGTCTCTTATTGCCATCAGGCGATTTCTGGGAATTCCTACTGCGATACTATCTGCAATTGTATTCGGCTCCACAAATTTTACTTCACCATCACCATTTACTGCCTCGACAATCGGTTTACACCCTTCTGCCTGTACAGCAACCAGTTTAGGTAAATGGTCAATAAAGCCTAAAAAAAACATATCCTTATAAGCTTTAGCCACTCCGGAGATTATACAGCCATCTCCTACTGGCACAAAAAGATAATCAGGTACTTCAAAATCCATCTGTTCAATAATTTCCAGAGCAACCGTCTTCTTCCCCTCCACCATATAAGGATTAAAAGCGGTATTTCGGTTATACCAGCCAAATTCTCTAGTTGCTTCGATGGACAGATCAAAGGCTTCATCATAAGTTCCTCTTACCGTAAAAACGGTTGAGCCAAATACTAAAAGCTGGGCAATCTTGGCGCTGGGTGCAGTTTGGGGAACAAATATATAACTATTTAAACCTACCGAAGCAGCAGCTCCCGCAAGTGATGAGGCAGCATTACCGGTAGAGGCACAGGTAACAATTTTTTCTCCTAATTCCTGAGCTTTCACCATGGCAATGGCAGACGGCCTATCTTTTAAAGAAGCAGTTGGGTTCCTCCCATCATCTTTAATCCAGAGATTTAGCATTCCTAAATTTTTTCTTATTCTTTTTGCTTCATATAAAGGAGTCCACCCAACTTTTAATGGCCCTATTTTGGCAGGATCATTCACAGGCAAAAGAGGTAAGTACCTCCACATCGAAAATTCCTTATTTTTTTTAAGGGTATCCTGATTAAAATCTTTTTTTATCTTAGAATAATCATAAATAATTTCTAAAACGCCTTCGTCTCCGCATT
>CAZWFH010000036.1:5902-11337 GCA_964632105.1 uncultured Atribacterota bacterium | reverse complement strand
CAAAGCAAGTGATAAAAAGGTGGTAGACTTTTATTTGTCATACAACCACTAACCAATTAACTAATAATAAACTAGAGCTTTAAAAAACAAAAAATAGAAATTATAGATTTTAGAATGAAAAGGAAAAGATAATTATGTTGGATTGGACAAAAAAGATATTTGGCGACCCTAACGAAAAGGAATTAAAAAGACTGCAACCTATTGTAGAAAAAATAAACAGCCATGAACCAGATATTTCAAAATTAAATGATGAGGAATTAAAAGACAAGACTCCTAAATTTAGAGAGAGATTAAACAAAGGGGAAACTCTGGATGATATTCTCCCTGGAGTTTTCGCAGTCGTTCGGGAAGCAGCTAAACGAGTTACCAAGATGAGGCCTTTCGATGTTCAACTTATTGGGGGGATTGTTTTACACCAGAGTAAGATAGCCGAGATGGCTACCGGAGAAGGTAAAACTTTAGTTGCCACTATGCCGGCATATTTAAATGCTTTGAGCGGTAACAGTGTTCATATTGTTACCGTAAATGATTATTTAGCAAAGCGAGATAGATATTGGATGGGTGGAATTTACGAATCTTTAGGATTAAAGGTGGGTTTAATCCAGCACGATATGAGAATTGATGAACGAAAGAAAGCCTATCAAGCAGATATAACCTATGGGACCAATAATGAATTTGGTTTTGATTATTTAAGAGATAATATGGCAGTTCGTCTGGAAGATATAGTTCAGAGGGGCTATGATTTTGCCATTGTTGACGAAGTGGACAGTATTTTAATTGATGAAGCCAGGACTCCTTTAATTATTTCTGGTCCTACTGATGAATCGACTAAAATATATCAACAGGTAAATAGAATTGCTACTCGCTTACAGGAAGAGGTAGATTATAAAGTATATGAAAAGGAGAAGACAATCACTATAACCGAAATGGGTGTTTCCCGTATTGAAGGGTTACTGCAGATAAAGAATCTATATGATGAGAAAAATATGAGTGTCCAACATCATATTATCCAAGCCCTAAAAGCACAAAGATTATTTAAAAAAGATGTTGATTATATAGTAAAAGATGGAGAAGTGATTATTGTAGATGAATTTACCGGAAGATTAATGTTTGGGAGACGATACAGTGATGGTCTTCATCAGGCTATTGAAGCAAAAGAAGGGGTAGTAATTGCTCGCGAAAATCAGACTTTGGCTACTATAACTTTCCAGAATTATTTTAGATTATACAAAAAACTTAGTGGTATGACTGGTACTGCCAAGACTGAAGAAGAAGAATTTATCCATATCTACAACCTCCCGGTAGTGGTTATTCCTCCTAATAAAAAATTAATCAGGAATAATTATGCAGATGTTATTTATAGGACTGAAAAAGAAAAGTTTAAAGCAGTTATTAAAGAGATAGTTGAAGTTCATAAGATGGGAAGGCCTATATTGGTTGGGACGGTATCAATCGATAAATCAGAAACACTGAGTAGATTGTTAAAGAAAGAGAATGTTGGACACAATGTCTTGAATGCAAAAAATCATGAGAGAGAAGCAGAGATAATAGCTCAAGCAGGTCAGGGTAAAAATGTAACTATTTCGACTAATATGGCTGGACGAGGAACTGATATTGTCCTGGGTGAAGGGATAGCTAAATTAGGGGGTTTGCATGTAATTGGAACGGAAAGGCACGAAAGTAGGCGTATTGATAACCAATTAAGAGGTAGATCGGGAAGACAGGGAGACCCAGGTTCATCCCGCTTCTTTCTTTCTTTAGAAGATGACCTCATGCGGCTCTTTGGTTCCGATCGGATTTCTGGAATTATGGAAAAATTAGGTATGGAGGAAGATATTCCTATTGAACATCCTTTAGTTACCAGGTCAATAGAGAGTGCTCAGAAAAAAGTAGAGGGAAGAAATTTTGAGATAAGAAAACAACTTTTAGATTTTGATAATGAAATGGAATATCAGAGAAAGGTAATTTATGAACAACGGAGGATGGTATTAGAGAGTAAAGATGTTAAAGAACATATTTTAGAAATGGTAAAAGACACTATCGAAAATATCTTGAAAAATTATACCAATAAAGAGATTTATCCTGAGGAATGGGATTGGTCAGGGCTTAAAGATCATTTTATGCAAATCTTTTCTATTTCATTGGTTATCCCTAAGGAAGAAATACTTAAATTATCTATTCCTAAATTACAGAACATTTTAATAGAAAAAGCTTTTGAAATATATAAATTACGGGAAAAAGAATTTACCCCATCTTTGATGAGACAAATTGAAACGATGATTGTACTTCGGGTGGTAGATCGGGAATGGAAAGACAATCTACGACGATTAGATGAATTAAAACAGGGTATAGGGCTAAGGGCTTATGGACAGAAAGATCCACTGATGGAATATCATTTTGAAGCCAATAATATGTTTCAAGATATGGTCAACAGCATAAAAGAAGAAGTAGTAAAATTTATTTATAAAGTTAGGCTTAAAAAAGAAGAGTCTCAAGAGGTTCGTCAGGTAAGAAGAGAAACACCTGCTCCTATAGTTAGCAGTCAAACAAAAAAATCACCTTTTGTTAAAAGGAAAGGATTAGGAAAGGAAGAAGGGCAAAAGAAGAAAAAGATAGGGAGAAATGACCCTTGTCCTTGTGGTAGTGGATTAAAGTATAAATATTGTTGCGGAAAAAATATATAATACAATTGGATAAAAATCTTTTTAGGATTATTTCGCCTAATGAAAAAATTGTAAATTAAATTATTTATCAGGATTTTAAGGCGAAGTAATCTAATTTTATTTTAAGTGAAAGTGAGAAAATTTTTACAGAGTTAAAAAATTAAAATTATAGAGAAGTAGGAAATAGAAAGGAAGGTGGATAAAATGATAGAGGAATTACAAAATAAGCTGGAGCAACTTCGTAAAAAAATTGACGAAATGGGGACTTATCTTTGACTTATCTACAAAAGAGGAAGAAGTAAAAAAATTAGAAAAAGAAATGTCCCAAGAATCTTTCTGGTCTGATCAGGAAAAAGCTCAGAAAGTTACAAAAAGAGTTAAGGAATTAAAAGATAATATAAGCGAATTTAATGAGTTAAAGGATAACTTAGAAGAATTAGCAATACTCTTAGAGCTTAATCTGGAAGAAGACAGGAAAGAAATTTGGGAAGAGATAGAGCAAAAAGCAAAGGTTTTAGAAAAAGATATTGAAAAAAAAGAATTAATTGTTTTATTTGATGGTAAATATGATGCCAACAATGCCATAGTTTCTATTCGGCCAGGTGCCGGTGGTACAGAATCTCAGGATTGGGCTGAAATGTTACTGAGGATGTATCTGAGATGGGCAGAAAAAAATAAGTGTGTTGCCAAGATAATAGAGATCTCGTCTGGTGAGGAAGCCGGGATAAAGAATGTTACTTTTACTATTAGTGGAATCCACGCTTTTGGATATTTAAAAGCAGAAAAAGGAATACATCGTTTGGTTAGAATTTCTCCCTTTGATGCTAATAGGAGGAGGCACACCTCTTTTGCCTCGGTGGAGGTTATCCCTGAAGTTGATCAAGAAGTAGAGATTGAGATTAAGGAATCAGATTTAAGAATAGATACTTATCGAGCCACAGGAGCAGGGGGTCAGCACGTTAACACCACTGATTCTGCAGTAAGAATAACCCATTTACCCACCAATATTGTAGTACAATGTCAAAATGAGAGATCTCAATATAGTAACAAAATGACTGCAATGAAAATTTTACGGGCAAGATTATTTGAACATTACCAACAAGAAAAGGAAAAAGATTTAAAAGAGGTTAGAGGGAAAAAGAAAGACATTGCCTGGGGAAGCCAGATACGTTCTTACGTATTTCACCCCTATCAGATGGTGAAAGACCATCGATCAGAAGTGGAAAGTGGAAACCTACAAGCAATTATGGATGGCGAAATAAATTGCTTTATCGAAGCCTATCTAAAGAGCGGGAAAAAAGATTAAATTATATAGCTAAGGTAGGGAAGGTTCATCCGCAAGTAACAAATGATGGTTCTTGAGCTGTTGCTGATGCTGGTTGGTTCCCTCTTCCCATCTTTTTATTAATTGGTTAATTTGTTAATTGGGTAATTAATTTGGCTTAAAGGAGGGGGAAATGATTAAAACTTATAATCCTAAAGAAACCAAGAAGTGGTTGGAATATTCTTCTTTATTGGTGGGAATTATTATAATAATATGGGGAGTTATCAGTCATCAAGCCATTTTATTAGTTTTAGGTTTTTTCTTTATATTAGTTGTGTCTAATAAAACAGAAATAATTATTAATAAGAAAGGGATATTGATAACTACTACGACTTTGTTTTTAATGAAAAGAAAAGATAGACTTAATTTTAAAGAAATGGACTCTATAGAGATTAGAAAAGGTGCAGAAAAATCTTTAGTGTATTTTATGAGGGGATGGAAGGGCAGAAAGGTATTAATTAATACTGTCGATTTAAATAAATTAGCAGATTATATAAAAAGCGAAAATCCTGATTTAATAAAATAAAGGATGTGAAATCAATGTTAATCGATAAAAAAGTCAGTAATTTTTTAGATGAGTTAGCTTCTAATTCGCCAACTCCCGGGGGAGGAAGTGTGGCTGCATTAGCCGGGGCGCTGGGGGCAGCTTTAATTTCAATGGTTGGCAATTTAACTGTAGGCAAGAAAAAATATGAAGATGTAGAAGAAGATATTAAGAAAATTATAAGCTCTTCGGAAAAATTACGCTATGAATTAAGTCAGTTGATAGAAGAGGATGTCAAGGTATTTAATAATTTTATGGCTACTTATAAAATGCCCAAGGATACTGAAACTGAGAAAAAGATGAGGACGAAGAAGATACAAGAAGCGCTCGTAGAAGCAGCAAAAGTTCCCCTGAAAACAGCTTATAAATGTTTGGACATACTGAGCCTTTCTAAAGAAGTTGCTGAAAAAGGTAATATTAATGTAATAAGTGATGCTGGAGTCGCGGTCTTAATGGCAGAAGCAGCCCTGGAGAGTGCCATATTAAATGTGAAGATAAATTTGAGAATGATTAAAGATGAGAAAATAAGAACAGAACTTTCCTCTTCTATAAAAGAATTACTATTAAAAGAAAAAGGGCAGAAAGAGAAAGTATTAAAAATAGTAGAGGAAAGAATGAAATAAATATGAATTGATTTAGGAATATAAAATTAAAATAAAAATAAATATAGTTATCTAATTTTATTTAGATAGAAGAAAAACTAAAGGGTTAGGTGAGTTTTAAAACTCACCTAACCCTTTAGTTTTATAAAATTAGAAAATATTTAAAATATTTTAAAAAAAAAGAAGGATTTTTCAAGTTTATGTAGTATAGTATATAATAGAAGGAAAAATTGCATTAAAAAAATATATTGGTGCAATTCTTGCATTATCATTATTGTTTAATAAGTAATAATTGAAATTTA
>CAZWFH010000036.1:0-5802 GCA_964632105.1 uncultured Atribacterota bacterium | reverse complement strand
ATTGGTGCAATTCTTGCATTATCATTATTGTTTAATAAGTAATAATTGAAATTTAGGGAGTTATAAATTGAATCCTGAAAAAGAGAAAAATTATATTGATTTAACCTCGCGCATAAAAAATAATTATAAAAAATTCAGTGAAGGTCAAAGATTAATTGCTACCTATTTATTGAAACATTCTGATAAAGCTACCTTTTTTACCGCGGCTAATTTGGGAAAAGTAGTAGGAGTTAGTGAATCTACTGTTGTAAGATTTGCTGATTTTTTAGGCTATGAAGGTTATCCAGCCTTACAAAAAGACTTACAGAATAGAATCAAAAACAAATTAAATACCGTTAGCCGGCTAAAAAGATCTATAAAAATAGCTAACGGCGGGGAAAGTATATTATACGAAGTTTTCCGTAATGATATTGATAATATCCAAAAGACTATGGATAATATATCTCGAGAATCTTTTAATAAATTAGTAGAAGAAATGTTGAATGCAGATTGTATCTATATTGTAGGTCTTCGAACTGCCACCTCATTAGCTTACTTTATGGGTTACACCCTCCATTTGATTTTAAAAAATGTAACTACCATAACTTTTGGAGTTAGCGATCTCTTTGAAAGGTTGATTAATATAAATGAAAAAGATCTGATAATAGGTATTACTTTCCCTCGATATACTCTACAAACTGTGGAAATTATGGAATATGCCAAAAAGAAAGGAGCAAAGACAGCTGCAATTACCGATAGTGTATTATCTCCCTTAGCTCAACTTGCCGATGTTAGCGTATTTGCTGAAAGCAATCTTAATTCTTTTATTGATTCTTTTACTGCTCCTCTTAGTTTGATAAATGCTTTAGTAACTGCAGTAGGAGTAAGAAGAAGAAGGGAGAACTTAGAATCTTTATCTGAATTAGAAGAAATTTGGGAAAAGTATAAGGTATTTTATTAAGATTTATGTTGTAAATTTTTTTTACTTAATATTAAAGAAATGAAGATTGTAAACAAATTATTTTTTAGAAAGGGGAAAAATAAATTAAAATGAACAAGAGTTTAATTAAAGAACTGTGGAAAGAAAATCCAGAAATTTTTCGATTATTAAAGGAAAGTGAGGATTTAGAAAAAGCTCGGAAGAGTCTTTTTAAATTTTCTAAAGATTTAGAATGGAAGTATAGAGAAGGAGAAGAAGAATTACATAAATTAGATTATGCTACTGCATTAGAAGCCCTAAAAGTATTTAGTAATTTTATTTCCCCTCGAAATGAGAAAATCGCTGGTTTTAGCACTTTAGATTATTTATGGAGTCTTACTAAAGACAATAAAGAAATAACCGAAGAAATCAGCGAAGGTTTCTTAGAAGAATTTATTCATCTTTTTAAAGCGATAAAGGGAAAAGCAGATACTTCCTCAGGATGGTTAAGTCCTTTATTGGAAAAAGATGGTATTAAGAATGTAAATTTTGCCAAACTTAAAGGTAGAGAAGCAGGGAGAACCCGTTCCAATTACTTAGATAAACTCTATGAAAAAGTACAAGGTTTTATTAACCGTTATCCTTTTGGGTTTGATCCTAAATTGGTCAGGGAAAGAGAAGAAAATCGCCAAAAGATATTAGATTATTTTAGAGCAACATTAGACAATTGGAATGATTATAAGTGGCACCTAAAACATATTTTCCAGGATAAAGAAGATCTAGAAGATCTTAAAAAATTAATTCCTCTTACTAAGGATGACATAAAAGCTATTGAAATCGCTATAGAAAATAAAATACCCTTTGGTATTACACCTTACTATCTTTCTTTATTCGATTTTTCTCGTAGTGATAGAAAATATGATTATCAAGTGAGATCTCAGGTTATTCCTCCTATGCATTATGTTAAATTGATGATAGAACATCGGAAAGAAAAATCATATTATTTTGATTTTATGGGTGAACATGATACTTCTCCCGAAGAATTAATTACCAGAAGATACCCTATGATTTCTATATTAAAAGCCTATGATACCTGCCCCCAAATTTGTGTTTATTGTCAGAGAAACTGGGAAATAACTGGTCCGATGAAGGCTGAGGGTATGCCTAGTAAGGAATCTATGGATAGAGCTTTACAATGGTTTGGACAGCATTCGGCTATGACCGATGTATTGGTAACTGGTGGCGACCCATTTGCTTTAAATAATAATCGAATAAAATATATAATGGATAAATTATGCCAAAAGGAATACGTAATTAATATTAGATGGGGCAGTAGAGTTTTAGTTACTCTTCCTCAAAGAATAACTGATAAATTAGTTGATTTATTAGCTGGTTATATAAAACCCGGAAAGAGAAATGTCTGTGTAGTTACTCACATTGAGAGCGCATCCGAGATCACCCCTGAGTTAGCAGAGGCAGTTACTAAGCTAAGGAATCGGGGGATTTATGTATATAATCAGCAAGTTTTTACTCTAGAAACTAGCAGAAGATTCCAAACCGTATCTAACAGAATAAATATGAAAAAGGCAGGAGTAGACCCTTATTACACCTTTTATCCCAAAGGGAAGGAAGAACAAAAGGATTATCTTATTCCAGTAGCCCGCTTATGGCAAGAGAGAAAAGAAGAAGCAAGATTGATACCTGGTATTTTTCGGACCGATGAACCGGTATTTAATGTTCCTCGTTTGGGCAAAAATCATGTAAGGGCAGGACAAGACAGAGAGCTAATAGGAATAAGTAAAGAGGGGAGAAGAATTTATTTGTGGCATCCCTGGGAAAAGGGTATAGCTCCAGTTGAGCCCTACGTCTATAAAGATATTTCTATTTATAAATATCTCCAAGAATTAAAGAAGAGAGGAGAAAATATTGAAGAATACAAGTCAATTTGGTACTACTATTAAAAAAACTCCTGAGAAGAAAAATTGACTAAAGGAGGTGATATAAAAGGATTAAAGATAAGCTAAGTTAAGCTCTTAGTTTAGAGTAGATTTTTCTTAGTAGATATGGTGAATTTAAAAAATTAAAAAATGGAGGTAATAAAGTGAAAAAACATTTAAGCATAATTTTAATTGTTAGTTTAATAGTATTTATGTTTTCCGGGATTAGTTTAGCTGCTACTCATATTACTTTTGGAACTGGTAGCCCAGGAGGAACTTACTATCCTTTAGGTGGAGCAATGGCTGATCTCTGGACTAAATTATTGAAAGCAGAAGGAATTGAAGTAACCGCTGAATCAACCGCAGCATCAGTAGAAAATTCTAGATTGGTAGGCAGTGGGGAAATCCAAATTGGAATGGCAATGTCCAGTGTTTCCTTTAAAGCTTATAAAGGAGAAGTAGATCCGTTTAAGGGAAAACCCGAACCGATATTGGGACTATTTTCTATGTATCCTGCACCCGAACATATTTTAACTTTAGACCCCAATATTAAATCTATTAGAGATTTAAAAGGAAAGAAAGTTTCAGTAGGTGCCCCGGGGAGCGGAAACGAAACTGTAGCTCGATTGATTATTGAAACTGCCGGCCTAACTTATGATGATATGAAAATAAGTTATTACTCTCAACCTGAAGCAGCCCAAGCTTTAAAAGATAGGAATGTTGATGTAGTATTTTGGAACTTTTCACTCCCGGGTTCTGCTGTAAGTGAAGTTACTGCAGTAAGAGATGTCTATTTTATATCAGTGGATAAAGATATTGTTGAAGGATTAACTTCCAAATATACTTATTACAAGGAAGGTAAAATACCTGCCAATACTTATAAGGGACAGGATTACGATGTTGTAGCGATTCAAGATGGAAATGATGTGGTGATAAATAAGGATATTGATGAAAATACTGCATATTTATTGGTAAAAACACTATTTGAAAATGCAGAAGATATATTCAATGTACATCCTTCGGCAAAGAAATTAATTCCTGAAAATGGCGTGAAAGTAGGTATTGAAATGCATCCTGGCGCAGTAAAATACTTCAAGGAGAAGGGACTACTTTAATGTTTAGCAGAATAATCAGGGGAACCTTTATGGTTTCCCTGATTATTTTTTTTATCATAATATCATATTTTATAAATAATAAAGAAAATAATCAGACACAATATTATTTAGAGATTATTAACAGAAAGAATAATTCTATATTAGTTAAAATTGAAATTGCTGTCGGCGATAAATTTTATCTGGAATATATCAATTCAAAAGATTTAAATCCAGTATATGATACTTTTGAAATAAGAGAAGACGGAATATTTTGTCTGCTTACCGAGGGATATCCCTGGTATGGAGTGGGACAAGAATGTCATACTTCTAAAGATATAATATATTCAGATAAATTAGTAATAGTAAACGTAAACAGAGAGATGAAAATACTTCCTTTGCGGGTGGCTTTTACCGTAGAGCAAAAGATAAGATATAAAGAGAGAGAATTTATCCTATCTTCTTTAACTGATAGAGGGGACCCCATAGATATAATTATCGCCACTGAAGGAGGCATGAATGATAAATAAAGAAAAAGAAAATTTACAGATTGATAAAGGAAATAGTGACGAAATTGAAGTAAAAGTTGATAAAAAAATATTAAAAGAAATCGAAGAGATTGAAACCAAAAATAAAAGAAATTTAACCGGTTTCTGGTATCTCCCCATCATAATTGCTTCTGTTGGATTATTTATTTTTCATATGTACACCGGCTGGTTTGGGGCTTATTTTAGCCTAATTCAACGTTCTATCCATTTTATGTTAATTCTAACTTTAACTTTTTCTATTTTTGCCCGTAGTAAAAAAACTCCCAGAGATAAAATACAATTTTATGATCTAATATTTATTGGCATATCTATAATTTTATGTTATTACATATTGACTAATTATAAAGAATTGGTTTGGCGTGCGGGTGCTGCAAATTCTATGGATGTTTTTTTAGGAGTTATTTTGGTCTTAGTTACTTTGGAAGCAACCCGAAGAGCAGTGGGTCTTCCTTTAATGTTAGTGGCAGCATTTTTTCTTTTATACGCCTTAGTCTTTGGACCTTATATGCCGGGAAGGTTTTCTCATGGAACTTTTTCTATAAAGAGAGTAGCCTATTATCTCTATCTTACTGACGCCGGAATATTTGGGACTCCTTTGGGCGTTTCGGCGAGCTTTGTCTACCTTTTTATCTTATTTGGAGCCATATTGAATAAGACTGGGGCAGGTAAGTTTTTTATTGATTTTGCAACTGCCTTAACCGGATACACCAGAGGAGGGCCAGCTAAAGCGGCAGTAGTTTCCAGTGGTATGATGGGAACAGTATCAGGCAGTTCTACAGCAAATACAGTTACTACCGGTAGTTTTACTATACCTTTAATGAAGAGTATAGGTTATAGTTCGGTCTTCGCTGGAGCAGTAGAACCGGTTGCTTCTACTGGTGGACAGATAATGCCGCCCATTATGGGGGCTGCTGCCTTTATTATGGCTGAATTTTTAGGAGTTCCTTATATTGAAATTGCTAAAGCGGCAATTTTCCCTGCCTTATTTTATTATTTTGCCTTATTTATGGCCGTAGATTTTAAGGCCGCAAAAATTGGTTTACGCGGTCTTTCCAGAGATCGATTACCCAATCTATTAAATACTTTAAAAGCAGGATGGATTTTATTAGCTCCCATCTTTGCTTTAATTTATTTATTAGTCCAGGGTTATTCCCCACAAAAATCAGTAGTACTCAGTATTGTAGTATTAATTATAGTTAGCATGTTTAGTAAAAAAACCAGACTAACCCCAAAAAAATTTTTAGAGGCTATTACTGAAGCAGGTCTTTCTGCCACTACGGTAGCGGTAGCTTGCGCAGCGGCAGGAATAATTGTAGGTATTACTACCA
>CAZWFH010000035.1:0-11388 GCA_964632105.1 uncultured Atribacterota bacterium | reverse complement strand
ACCTCAGGCTGTGAGACGTTTTCGCCTTCATCTTCCACAATGCCGGTTAATAAAACAATTCTGCCGTCTGCCTGGTAATCTCCATCACTTACTTCTTGAATACCGTCACTTTCAATCCAATCCGCCCATGTGCTTGAAGTAAACCACCCCGAAAATTCTATAGGATTTTTAAGCCATCCTTCGGTTTTTTCTTTTTGCCTTTTCATATTATGCTGGCTCCATGAATATGCACCGGTAGCCATCACAATTATAACGATAAAAATAATGGCTAAAACTAAGAAAATATTTTTCTTCATAATCGAATCCTCTCTAGTAAAGAAGTCGGGTCTCCACAGGCTGACCCCCCTTTTTTTTCAATAGTTTATACTTTCAGTAGGGTGTTGTAAAACAAAGAACCGTCCCCTGTTTTTTATTTAAATAAATAGGTATACATCCTATTTTTTCTATGGTTTAATTTTCCCTTTTACGAAGTCTTTCTTTAGGACGTCATCTATAATAATGCTCAAAGGCTTAAGCATTTAGGCAAGAAACTCCTCAGATCCTATGGGTTTTACGCTAAAAGTTACCGAATTAATGAACTGGTACAATATCTCTCTTATTCATTTCGGATTTGCTCTAAAATCCAATCACTTATTATTTTTAAAGCCACCGGTGAAATTGTTTCCTCAATTCTAGCATACTCCGATGGTAACCCGGTTTGGGCAGTCTGGAAAAGATGATTAAGACCCGGCAATTCTTTAATAGTATAATTTTGGTTACCTCCCTCCTTGAGAGCCTCTTCGATAGCACTGAGATTTTCTTTAGGAGACACCTGAAGGTCTTTCTCTCCATTTATAGCAAATACCGGACATTTTACCTTGGATAAAATTGGTTTAGGATCATAAGTCAGGAAAAAACGGGACCAGGGAGACAATAAGTTCTGAAGTTGAGCATTAAGGAACTCTTCCGAGACACCTATCCTATTTTTTTCTTCATCGCTTAACTCCGCCCAATAAGCCATAACTATCTGCCGGACTCTTTCTTTAGCAATTTCATTATCCTCTTCTTCTTTTATAAGAGAAAATATCTTCTCATTAAACTGATGATCCTTAGCAATTTCTTGTTCACTGGCCCCCATTGCTTTTGAAATTAAATCACTCTGTAAATATAAAATTTCTTCTCCGGTTAATCCTGTCCCGGCCATTAATACAATAAATGCCACATCCGGTGATTTTACCGCTACCATAGAAGCAATCAACCCCCCTTCACTATAAGAAATAAGGCCGATCTGTTTAGGATTTATTTCTTTGTAAGTTTTAAGATATTCCACACCTACTAACACATCGGATGCAAAATCTTCAATGGTAGCACGGGAAAAGATCCCGGTAGATTCTCTCACTCCCCGATCATCTACCCTGAGGACTGCAATACCCTGACGAGTAAGATAATCTGCCAATACTAGAAAAGGGCGATGACCAAATATTGTTTCATTTCGATCCTGAGGCCCAGAACCGGATATTAATAATACCGCCGGAAATACACCTTTGTCAAAGGGTAAAGTCAGCACACCAGCAAGTTTTACCCCTGCCTTTAAGTTTGTATAGGCTACTTTTTTTTCAATATAAGGATAAGGTCTTTTTGGCTCCTGAGGTCTAAGTACTTCCACTGCTTTATCAACCCGCTTAACCGTAAGGGGAAAAGTCTGTCCGGACTGTTTCCACTCTCCCTCAATAATTAAAAAATCTTCACTGACTTTCCCTTCAAAAACACCTCCCGCAGATTTTACTCCCAGGCGTAAAGTATTATCTTTAAAGATAACTTCTTCCACCGGGATGCCAGTTACTCCCTGGTCGGGGCTATCCAGAGTTGCAGTCAGAGTTCCATCCGAATTCTTAGAAATTTTGAAGACAATCCTAAGCTCTGTCTCAAGAACTTTTAACTTGCCCTCCCAGATACCCTCGATACCGGAAACAGAAGTAACTTGCTCTTGAGCTGAAACTATAAAAAATGCACTGCCTATAATTATTAAAATAAAGCAGATCAAAATGCTAAACAAAACTCTATAAATCTTTTTCATAACATCTTTTATCCTTTTCAATTTAATTAAAATATGGATACATCCTATTTTTTCTATGGTTTATTTTTCCCTTTTACGAGGGCTTCCTTTAGAGCGTCTATCTATAATAATACCTAAAGCCTCAACCATCTGGATAAGAAACTCCTCAGGTCCTATAGGTTTTCCGCTAAAAGTTACCGAATTATTGACTTGGCACACCTTCCCTATTTATTAAATTTAAAAGTAAAATATTAATTATCTAAGAAAATGAAATGTGTTCTTATTTATTTTAATCCTACCAAGAACAACAAGATCTTCTTAATTTTTTGAAAACTCTTTTTAAATTATAAAGAAGAAAATAGCTTCTAGTTATTGTTATTTTTTTTAACTTGCCTTCCTCAGACTTCGATACTATCAAAGAATAGGATTTTGTATTTGTACGTATTTCCCTACCTAATTTTCTTTCCGACGATCTTTTCCGTCTATTTCTTTAGGTACGAAATCGGTAGAAAGATTACTATCTTCGGTTCTTTCTATCCCTTTCTTCAGATTTAGGTCCAAGGATTTTATTGCTTGTATTGCTTTTAATGTATCATCTGAAAGTGTTAATGATGATAACTTATCACTTATTGGTTTTAATGCATCTGAAAATTTAATTGAAGCCATTGTCGCTTCTTTAATGACTCGTTCACCCTCTTCATCACGTTCTCTAATTTCCCGAACTTCATTAATTGCTTTCTTATTAACTTGCTTTTCTAAGAATTTCTGCGCATTTTCCATAAACGGGTCTGTCTGATATAAGTAGAACGATACACCTGCCTTAGAGAGCATTTCATCTACAAGCTCTGATTTCGGTCCAATAGTTTTACCTTTAAGCCTCGTCCACCAGTCTTCTTTTCTATCATCAGTAACAAGAATTATAGGCTTATTTGTTTCTTTAGCCTTGTCAATTATCTGAAACCATAATATAAGGTCCCCATATTTCTCTATCCCTTCT
The DNA here is from genome assembly GCA_964632105.1 of uncultured Atribacterota bacterium. Classification (GTDB taxonomy): domain Bacteria; phylum Atribacterota; class Phoenicimicrobiia; order Phoenicimicrobiales; family Phoenicimicrobiaceae; genus Sediminicultor. The sequence goes on along the minus strand of CAZWFH010000035.1, from coordinate 8,356 downwards.
TTCTTCTTATCCTCATATCCGGGGGGTATCTCCTGTTTATACCTTTGGTTGCCTAAATTGTAAATCTCATTCAATTTTTCCTGGGAATAAGGTAAACCTAATTTATCTGCAAGTAGAGTATCAAGAGCATCTCTCAAGTTGTCATGTTGTAATAAATCAGGATGCCCTTGCTTGAGCTTTTTCAAATTCTTTTTAATTGCAGTACAAGCCTTCTGCATTATTTTCGTCAGATTATCAGCTTTTATATATGGGTGCTTACCTAAAGAATCTAACTTATTTTTAAATTTTATCTTGCTATCTTCAACTAAATCCTGTATTTCATCATATACTTCTAATTGTTTTGCAATGATTGGTAATCGGTTTTTTTGATACTCTAAGGCAGCTTGATGAGGAACCCATAAACGATCAGAAATTTGTTTAAGAATTTGAATTAATTCATTAGATGTTTCCTGAGAATAGCGATACAGGTTTAAAAGGACATTTGCATCGAGAACAAATAAGCAAGAATTCCATAAATTGGAAAAATCTTCTTCTGTTGGACGATAATAACCTGGAAAAATCTTTTTCATTTATCTCTCCTTTCACTTTTGTTTAAAGTGTGTAATTATATGCTAAAACTATAATGGGATCTTGCAATGTCACTTTTCCTCTTTCCATTCAATATTTTTAATTAAAATGGGACAACACATCCTCTTTTTTTATGGTTTAGCTTTCCCTTTTACGAGTTCTTTCTTTAAGACGTCTATCTATAATAATACCTAAAGTTTCAATCATCCGGTTAAGAAATTTCTCGGTCCCTATATGTTTTTAGCTAAAAGTTACCGAATTATTGACTTGGTACCCCTTCCCTATTTATCTAATTTAAAAGTAAAATATTAATTATCTAAGAAAATGGAATGTGTCCATATTTATTTAAATATTATCCGTAATGGTCTGGCCAGGTTGCTAATACAGTAGATCCTTTGTTATATTGCAAGACCCCTTTTCTGTCCTCAAAAGGACTCCAAGACTCGTAACTTACGATTCGGCTATAATCTTACCAGACAGGGTTTCCACCTGCTAAATATCACGACCTAAACCTGGCCGCACGTACAACCCCCCCCTGACATCTGTAATTATTAACTGGAAGGTGCAAATCTTCACAACTTATTTAATTTTTTTTCAGAGATAATAAACAAGGAATCATTTTCTCTTAACTTGTAGTTATTTTGAGGATTGATTATTAAGACTTTCTCCTCTCCATAAGAATGGATCCAGTCATTACTACATACTTCAATGACATAGTCATCCTTTTTTGTTTCAATAGCGATGAGAATCATATTTTTTTCTAGTAATTGCCTTCCAACTTCTCCAAAATTTTTACCAGTAAACTCATCAGACGCCTTCCGTTCATATCTGTAAATTTCACTACCTTTATTGAAAGTCAATAGTTCATTCATTACCTTTGAAATACCATGATTCAAAGCGGAAGATACCATAAGGTTTCCACCAATTTGATCTAGACATATTATCTCATCTACTTTTGCATTTTCTAAATGGATTATATTTTCAGAAAAAAGTAACTGTACGCAAGTATGAACTTTTTTATTAAGATTTTCAATGGCCAATGCCACCATCAATGCATCTGCATCCGGATTACTTGTTTTTTCACCCCTAATATCTGTCAGTATTATTGCAGTATCTGCTTTAGGGATCCCAGCTCTTATTAGATCCTCTTTTTTTTCCATGGACATCCCGGGATAAAATCCACTTCATCCGAATCATATGGTATTTTCTCCATGTCTGCTAGTATAACTATTGGTTTCTCCTTGTGAGCTTTACCGGATAAAAGGCTTTCTAAAATTTTTGGTCCTTGAAAGTTCCATCCACAAATAACTATGTGTTTTTCAAAGTTTACTTTTTTCACAAAAACACCTCCTTTTAATGCCAAATTTACAAGCACTTCTGCCAATTTTCCAAATATTATCCCTAAAAAACATATATAAATTACCAAAGACAAGATAAAAGCAATACCTGTGGGATTCATTTCTACCGTGCCGAGGTTTCCTAAGATTGGTGGGAGCAGCATTAATACTGCCTTCGAAATATCAACTTTCTCACTACTTATGATTGTTATTACGCAAATAGCATATATTGCAATGAGTAAGCATATAATGAGTTTAATAGGGCGTCTGCGGAATTTTCTAATAATCCGTATATGAAGATTAAATTTTCCCATTTACTTTTTTCCTCTCTCTTGAGAAGTATTATTGATTGACCCTTTATAACTTTTTATGAGTCAAGGTAATTGCGTATAACGTTTTCAGCCCAAAAAAAGCCTCGCACTAATTTTCCCAAGTAATGATTACCAAGGGGACTTTAAGGGGGAGGTTCTTTTGACAAATTTCTCCCCGTTTCTTGACTGAATCCAATCAAAATGGTTATCTTCCTTTTTAATAAATTTTATATTTTTATCAATCGATTTATTAAATTATCTCTTTGAATAACAAATAGGGTCAGATTTTTGCATTTGATATTATATAATTTTTAAACATGATAAAGGCGTTGCAGAGGATTACCTCTGTCGGATTACTATAGTTTCCTATTTCACCATTTTCTTTAATAACTTCAATTCTTCAATTGTGTTTTCTAACTCTTTTTCTACCTTTTCAATTTTATCAGCTACGTTTTGGGAGCCTTCAATTTCGTTAGTATCCAATTCTTCTATTAATTTTCCATCACCTTTCTCTTTTTTCTGAATTGCTTCTACCAAACCAGAACCAAATATGCCAGCGGGCAAGGCGAACATCCCGATTCCTAAAAAAGCAATTAAAGCTCCTAAGATCTTTCCTAATGGAGTAATGGGATAAACATCACCATAACCTACGGTAGTTAAAGTAATTATCCCCCACCACATCGCTGCTGGAATACTAGAGAATGCCTCAGGCTGGGCTTCTTTTTCTATAAAATACATCAAGCTGGAAAATATGATTAACAACAATAATACTACAAAGACTATTAAGACTAACTCTTCTTTCTTTTCTTTTAATACTCTTTTAAGCATAAGGGCAGCTTTGGAATATCTGCCCATTTTAAATAAGCGGAACAGGCGAAAAAGACGTACTGCCCTGATAAATCTTAAATCCAAAGGGATGATCATGGGTAAGTAAAAAGGTAAGATAGCTAATAAATCGATAAGGGCAAAAGGAGTAAGTATATATCTCAATCTTCCAGTAATTGGATTTCTAAAATTTTCATTAAGGGTGCAGGTCCATAATCTTAAGAGGTATTCTAGGGAAAATACGGTTACGGAAAATACCTCAAAGATACGGAAATAATATTGATATTGGGAATCTAAGCTTTCCACTGTAGCTAAAATGACTGCAGCTACGTTAAGAGTAATTAAGGTCATAATACATACATCGAATACTTTATTTGGAATATCCCCGACTGCAGCAATTTCTAATATCTCATATAATCTTTTTTTAAATTTAATATTCATCTTTCATCATCTCTTGCTAGATTTTAGAAAAGTAATCACTCCGTTTCTGTCTTTCTCGCTAAACCTTCAATTAGATACATCAATATTAAACCCGAAAATTGTTCATTATAAAGAAGGTCTTATGGGGTCTTGCAATATCACTTTTCCTCTTCCTCCTCAATTTTTTTAATTAAAATGGAAACACATCCTATTTTTTTTTATGGCTTAGCTTTCCATTTTGCTAAGAAAATCCTCAGATCCCATAGATTTTCCGCTAAAAGTTACCGAATTATTGACTTGGCACACCTTCCCTACTTATCTAATCTAAAAGTAAAATATTAATTGTCTAAGAAAATGGGTGTCCCTATTTTCACTATTTTCTCAAATAATTAAGTTTTATCCTAAGAAATTATTCTGCAGCCATTTTTTCATTGAGTTTCTTTGCTGAATTATTTGCATCAACCATACCCCATATCCAGAGTATGGGAGTAGTGACGAAACCAATGACGACCCACATCAATGCAACCGATATCCCATAGAGAATAATAAAAACGACCCCTTTACCTATCTGACCATTATAAATCTGACCTAGACCCATGAAAAAGAAAGATAAAATAGTAGCTATGCTTGGATTCTTATAGAACTTTGGGGGTTGAGTAGACATAAAAAGCCTCCTTTCTATTTTTTTCTTGTATAAAACAGTTTTATTACTTAAACTATAATTTCCTGTAATTGATCTATTCGTTCGCAATATGAAAGGTTAGCACTTGATATTAGATATTTTAAATTTCTTATAGCAGTCCCCCTTTCCCGATTCAATCTTTCTCTTGGACAAAGAACTGTTCACTGTCCAGTCATTTTATTTAGTATCGGTCGCTCAATTACCGGTTTCGAAAGCTACCCCTTGATTTTCTAAAAAAGTTATCTGAACATTTGGGCAAGTTGTTCCAATTACAGAAGTAAGATCTTGTGGTATGAAATTGCCATCATCTGCAGTGGGTTGCTTAAAGCGTGCTTTTACACAAAAGACGACAAAGAAAGAACCAATCACATTGCTTAAAAGTTAAGCACAATATCCCCACGCGCATATAAGGGAATCCGTATATTTTTGACACATTTTTAATCTCCCTTATTTTGTTCTTTTTCCTGAAAGATTATTAATTAAATTAAGTCTTTTCAGCTTTACTTGATAATGCAAGTATACCTCCCACAATTAATAAAATACCAGGAAATATCCAAAACCAACCGGAAAGGAATCCTCCAACTCCGCCAATTAACATTAAAATACCAGCTTTTGTTGCATTGGCTTTGGCTATTGCTCCCCCTATTAATCCTAAAACTGCAAATACAAATATTAAAAATCCTCATAATGGAATCATTCCATCAGCTCGTGCTGCTTCTCCGCCTGCTAAACTACCTGCTCCTCCGGATAGTCCTCCAATTGTCAAACTAACAATACCAACAATTACTCCTACTACTCCACCAATAATTCATAAAACCATTGCACCAGTTGTCATAATAATATCCTCCTTTTATTTTTAAAAATAATTAATTAAATTCAATCTGGATTAATATATTTTTGATAAATAATAAATAACAAGTTAATACAAATAAATTTTTACTCATTTACATAAGATGATAGAATTTTAATATTATTTTCCAGCAAAATGACTTTTTTATTTGTTAGAAGCAATTATAATAACAGATCAATTAAATCTAAATTTAAAAATATTTATGAAATTGTTAAGATTTATGTGTTTATTAAAAAATCTTTTATTCTAAATAAACCGCTATTGAATGGTTGATAAATTTAGTATTATTAACTTTTCCAAAAAGATGGGTAAAGTATTAACCTATTTTACTCATCTTTTTAAATCTTCAAAGTACTAGGCTATAACTCCATCTTGTTCTATTTTTTACAATTACTCACACAACCACTATCTATACCTAATTGCATATTTTCGATAATGGTAGGAGAATAACCCATCTTTGGATTGCCAATACCTAAGTAATATCCAGGAGGTACTTTATAAAGAGCATGTACCATTGTCTTAATTGTGTCCGGTATCGTACTAAAATTAGACCAATCTTCAAAAGGAACTGGACTAACCTCTGCTGCATAATTAAAACCTGCAACCGCATTAAACTCAACCAAATATAAACAATATTTAATATTATAAGATCCAAAACAAGATTCACTGGGATTTACTTTAATCGTTATTTCCGAAAAAGCGTAATCATCTCCCCATATCTCATTTGTACTCCCACAAAGATTTTCTTCATCTAAACTCGAATCAAATATCACTTTTACCGGGCTATTTGGATTACTACTAAGACGTAAAATAACCGGACCACCTATTGCTGCATTCCATTGATTAAAAACTTCCTGCATTTGGCTATAATTAGTTTCATCATATACATCTACATATCCATCAGGCCACCTAATCACATAATCACCGCCGTAACCCCATTTCCTTATTAACTCTATCTCTTCAGGGGTCAAACTGGGCAAAGTGGGTAAAGGAAGATGGTTATTCAAGTAGTCTATAGGGTCAACCCAACCATAATCTGACGGACTGGCAAAATCGGGGATTCTTCCCCATCCATAGATTCCATAATAAAAATCACTTATTTCAGAGGAAGTATTTATTCCAAAATGCAGATGAGGGTCACCACTTTTCGCTACTACTCCTACTTTTTCGCCTACTTCAACTGTACTTTTTAACCCATCTTTAGCAAGAACATGACCATAGATAGCGAAAAAATTTTCATTATCTGAGTTGGTATGTTTTATGATTATTACTGAATAATTCTGTAATATACCATCATTATCATACCAACTATTTTCTGAATGTTTGTGTACAACAGTCCCGGCTGCAATTGCATAAACATCATCATTTTCTTCATTACCATCGGTGTCAATTCCCATATGTTTCTTCCCCGGATGATTATTCAAATAAATGCCAGAATCATAATCATATGCTGTATTAGTAATAAGCTCTTTCCCTTCTCCTAATGGATTTGCCCAACCATTTGATTCTGCCTTTGACCAGGGGATTTGATATTCAACTCCATTAACAGCAACTGTAATATCTATCAACTTATTATCTTTTCCTCCCTTACCATCACTTACCATACAGGTAATAGTATTCGTGCCTTCTGTAGCAGGTGCAGTCCAGGTTATGGTTGAACCACTTCCAGTAATTGTTCCGCTAGGGCTACTACTCCAACTATAAGTAAGAGTATCACCATCCTGGTCAGAGGCAGTACAGGTTATGGTAATATTTTGGTTAATAAAAGCAGTGCGAGGAGAAATAGATAAATCAGAAATTATAGGGTTGTGGTTAATACCGTCACCTTGATCTGGAATATTAGGAGCGGTAGGGGTAACGCATCCAGATAAAATTAATATTATAATACTTAAAATTATTATATTTAAAATTATTTTGTCTCTCTTCATTTTAATTTCCCCCTATATTAAAATTTTAATTACCTTAAATTTTATAGTTATGTTTGTTGCAAATTATTAGACATACTTTTTGCTAAAAAATTTCGAATTTATATATATCGAAAGATAGAATTTGCTTTTGTTAGTATTCTTTTAAATTTTTTAGAGTACTATGATATTTTATATTTATTTTTTTACCTCACCACTTCCACAATATCGAGCGGCTGTACAGGTATATTTCTAAATTTTTTTGTAACAAGAGCAACAGAGAGCTTATCCTTAACCTTTGTTATCCTTGCATTAGCAATTAAATCTAACTCTCTATCCAAGACTTCATTGGTCTTAGGGTCAATAATTACTTCTCCCTCACGGTAGATTCTTATTTCATCTCCCACTCGTATGCCAGAGTTTTTTCCAAGATTTATATAGACCTGGGTTATTCCCCCACTAGAAGTTGATTCCACTTTTACCACATATCCTTCCAAAGGTGCTGAACTTATCTCAACTGTCTTTTTATCCATCTTTGCCACAATATTTAAGACTACTTTGTTACAAATCAATTCTACCGCGGAAAAAATCTCCACTGCTTCTTCATGAGAAAATCCTATACCACCAGGAATAGGAATGGGTAATACACCAGAGACACCAGATTTAGAGGCCTCTTCTTCTTGAACCGTAGAAAAGAGGATTTCCCCGGTAGTTACATCAATAATGCGTATAGTCATTACCACCTTGGTATAAGATTTTCTAAACTTTAATGGCCCAATTTTTATCCATTCACCCTTTTTAAAACTTATATTAGTTATACTGCCGGTAAGTACGGCATCTACCCCGATCATCTTTCCTAACTTTACTGCAGTGGGTTGGTCTATTAAACCAGAAAAATGCTGAAAATTTTGTTCCTGCAAAATAGCGTCCAACTTGGACCTTTCGAATACCCGAAAACGATTAGTTTCAAGTAGGGCATTGACCATTAAATCAGTAGCACCTTGAGATAAAGATGAATCACTTCTCCAGAAATAATCAGGGGCGGTAGAGGTTATTCCCACTACGGCTATTCGGGGTAATTCTTGGGAAAAACTTAGATTAGAAATAAGTAGAATTATACTAACTATCAAGATACATAAAACTATACATTTTCGATTTATCATTTTCTCACCTCATTTTTCTATTATTCTAACTTTCTTTGAATATTATTTTCTTCCGGAACAGGTTAATCACCAGAAGGAGTAATTCCTATATTTACATTAAGATCGGAACTATCAGCTGGAGGGATACTTTTATTTAGTTTAACATTTATTTTTAAAGCAGAATTTACCAATATTTTTTTTATCCAGGGGTCATAACCGCCCAAACTTATAATTATTTCTAATACCTTACCCTCTTCTAAAGGCAGTTCACAGGGAGTATTGCCGTAAAATATCCCGCTGATTTCTACATCTGCACCG
>CAZWFH010000034.1:0-11431 GCA_964632105.1 uncultured Atribacterota bacterium | reverse complement strand
ATTCGTTGAAAGCCTTATATTGCAAAGGTTTCAGACTGCTAAAAATAGAGTTTTTCGCTCTTTTTTGCCTCATTTTCTCTATATTTTAGAAGTGCTACCAACATCCCATATAACAAAAAAACGCTGAAACCCTTATATTTTCTACGTTTTAGAGCCTTACTATTTTTTCCTATAAAAACTGGTAATCCTCTAATTCTATATATACTTATCTCCCTTATTTAGCTGAAAATCAGTTTTCCTGTTCTTCTATTTTTCACCTTTTTAGGGGAATATTGGAGTAGAATTAGCTGCGGTGTTGGGTAAGTGGAATCCAAACTTGCAGTATTAGCATGCAGGGCGTTCCGACCGAAGAGCGCAACATCCTAAGGGGTAAGCGGTGTAGCCCGAAGTATATTCAATGTTAGGTGAAGTAATAATACCCAATTCTTATTTTACTTTTTTAACTTCCAGTAAAAGCTGTTCTAATTTCTTAGATTTATCTATCAAAATTTTTGAGCCATCAGAAACTACTCTAAAGGTTCCACTATCAACTGGTATTCCTGCCCATTCTGCAGAAGTGATTCCAAATTCTACTTCTATCCCGTTTTTATACCAAGTTCTAATTGATGTTACTCTGCCCCAATACTCTGTTTCATACTTTTCAATTTCGCCAAATATTTTTACCCAATCTAAATTATTAACATATTTTTTAGGGTCATTAAAAATTAGAATTAAATCAATATCGGAATCTTGACGAGCTTTATTTCTTGCGTAGGAACCGACAAGTAGTAGGGAATCAAGATCATTATTTTTATAAGCCCAGTTTTTTATTTCTTTTAGTAAATTTTGTACCATGTTTAACTCCAAAAAAGGGGGCGTGTCAAGGGGACTGTTTTTCGTCACACTTCAAGAATATATATTTATCTTATTGAATCGCCCAGCAACGGTTAAAAAAATTAGCCTTTTTCAATTTTTCTACACCTTAATATTAATACGACAAAAAGTTTATGAAATCCTTCTTTTTTAAAAAAATAGTTGTGAGATGGGTAATATGATAAAAGGCATTTCCAAAAGATAATTTTAAAGGCTCAGTCATATTAAACTGTTAGCACTTAGAAAGAGCTATTTCAAATGTTGAGATCTGCCCTTATTACTTTGAGTTTCTGCTACGGAAGAGTTGTTTTAAAAGGCTTCTTATCCTGCTTGCAGATAAGTTGAATTACATTACGGCCTGATAATGCAGCTGGGGGTAGCCCCCCGCCCGGTTCAACCCATTGTCCAACCATATAGAAAGACTCGAGCCCCGGGAGTTTTTTGCTCATTCTGAAAGGAGGCATGGTCTTTTCGGTAAGCTGCCATCCCTGATAGCTACCTTTCCAATTGCCTGTATAACGTACCCAAGTCATAGGTGTCGCAATATCAAACATTTCAACAAGCGCCGCCAATCCGGGATAACATTTATCCAAAAGTGAAATCACTGTTTCAGCAATTTTCTCCTTTTCCATCTTGTAGCGACCAGGATCCTGTTTTAAGTTGTACCAATAGGTATAATCAGCATCAAATAGGATTCTTAAAATCGTTTTTCCATGAGGAGCAAGGGTATGATCAAAATTATATATCTCGACACCCAGGGAGGTTTGTTCTTGTCCACCGATAACTACAGGTGTATCGAGAAGGAAAATAACCCAGTGAGGGAAACCATCAAATGTACGGTTTACCCCTAAGGATATGAGAATCTTAGGTGGAAAAACAGGAAAATTGTCATAATAATCTTGTATTTTGCTGTTGATGTACTTTCCTCCAAGCATGTCAAAAATGGTTGTGCGACCATCAGCAGCCGAGATGATCATATCACTACGATGTATGCTGCCATCTAACAATTTAACACCCGTAGCACGGTTGTTTTCGACTATTATTTCTACAACCGGTGAACGGTAGTGAATTGTACCTCCCAGGTTAAGATAACGCCGCTCTATTCCGCGCGAAAACTCAAGCGAACCACCTTCAGGGTATCCTGCTGATTTTTTATGAAGTACTCCGAGCATCATGATAAGACTGAATACATCTACAAGGAGAAATGGAAACATCTTTCGGAGGAAGGGTGACCTGAATTTCTTTGCATAATCCTGAAGAGTGATATTTCTATACCTGGAATTGATTTTCAGGAATGGTCTAGCCTTAAATAAAAAGGCTATCAGATCTACTAATCCCATCAACTCTGGGGCTTTTTTAATGGGAGGATTAAAAGTTGAACAAATTCTAGCTAATTGTATCAATTTACTGATTTCATCCGTATCCTCCGAAGCAAGTTCTTTCAAATGCCGTTCAAGTTTATCCAGGTCACTATAAATTATTAAAGCTTTCCCTTCATTATCTACAACACGTAAAAATTCTTCGTGATCGATTATGTGTTTCCCTTGCAATGCGCCTAATTCCTGCCATAGTTTATAATAATTAAAACTCGGACCTGATCCCATCAGCCAACCAATACACCCGTCTATTGTATATCCCTTGCGATTCCATGATGTGCATAAACCTCCCGGCAAATTGTGCATTTCAAAAATATGTGTACGATAACCGTTCATCTGTCCATAGCAACCTGCTGATAATCCTGCGATCCCTGCACCAATAATTATGATTGATTTTTCTTCCATTCTTAAACCTCCTTACCGGAATTAGGACGTTGATTTTTAATCTTCCAATGTTTTATTAGTAAGATAAGACTGAAAATACCAGTAGCAAGTAAAATTGTATCCTCATAGACACCATACTTAAGAATTTGAATAAACGGTGTGAAAGGAATTGCCAAGAAAAGTAATAGAATATAGACTATTTTATTTACCCGTGGGAGAGAGGTTGTGAGTAATAGCAAACCGAGAGTTACCGTTGGGCATGGTAGAGTACCGTTAATTATGAGATTTGGAAACCGGTGTCCAAAGGCTATACCGATCCAGGGGTAAGAAAATGCCAAAATAGTTAACGCCAGGGTAGCATACCTCTGCCATCTGACTGTAGGCAGGGAGAATTGCATTTTATTTCTGAACAGATCGATAGCAAATAGTGCCGATATTATTATGAAAAACACTCCAATAATATAGTTCCCATAAGTATTACCAGCAATATCCTTGGCGATAATAAAGTAAAATGCGATTCCAATCCATATAAATGCAATGCAGAGATACAGCTTCATCAACATGTTTTGTATCCTACCCGGTTTAAGAAATAGCCAAACGATAAGTAGAATTGCAACAATGTAGAAAACGATTTGCATAGGCCATATTTTTGCACCATAGTCTTCCATAATTCGTGACCATTCTTCTACCGTTACCATTCCCAACCTCTCATTGTCATTCCCTTAGTGGAGTAGCTGATGATGAATTGTTCAGGTTGTCATTAAATAATACATAGTAAATCATCAATCCGCCACCAAAAGTTATCGCTAAATCTGCCAAATTAAGTATACCGGTTCGCAAATTTCCAATACCGAAATTAATCATGTCGATAACCACGCCTTGATAAAATATCCGGTCAATCAAGTTACCAATTCCGCCACATAATATAAGGGTCAAGGCGATGGTTGGGAAAAATGACATTTTTTTCGAAAAAATTAAAAATAAGAACAAAAAAGAAAGCATAATAGATACGGCCACGGTAAAAAGCCAGAATCTTATTTCATCAGGTAATTTAGAGCCAAGGCTCAAATAAATCCCTTTGTTTTCGGCATACTGTAATCTAACCGTATCACCCAGAAAACGAATAACAGAACCGGGAACGAGCATTTTTTTTGCAAGATATTTTGTAAATTGGTCTAAACTGACATAACCAATCAACAAGGACATAATTATAGTGATTCTTTTCCAGCGATTTATCATGATATTTGAATAATTCCTTTTAAAATTCATTCCGGCTTATCTACAATATCGTAGAAGTGTTTCAATTTAATTTACATGAATAAAAGATTAAAATATTTATTAAGAAAATTTGAAATCATTCTAATAATAATATCTCGGTGTCATTACTTTTCCTTTTTCCGATATTTCTATTCCTTCAAACTCAAGCAAGGCTCGCTTCATTTCCATGCCTCCCTGATATCCTCCCAGTGTCTGATCAGATCTAATTGCACGATGACAGGGAATAATAATGGAAAAGGGATTAGTTGCCAGGGCATTGCCAACAGCCCGTGCCCCCCCTGCTAACCCCGATGAATTTTCCTATTCTTCCGTATGTACTAACCCATCCCCTGGGTATGCGGTTTTCAGCAAGAAGAACGCGTTGCTGGAAATTAGAACATTTCTCAAAAGCCAATAAGCTGAGATCAAATTTAACCTTTTGACCGGATAGAAATCTTTGCATAAGATTCACCAGGTGAAGGATGGTTGGATTCGATGATTGACAGGCAGAAGAAAAATTATTTTGAATTAGTTTCAAAGCTGAATATTGATTTTTAGAAAGAGTGATTTTGATTATTTTGGACTTTCCACCGGGTTCCCGCCACATTATGCTGAACGCACCAAAAACCGTTGGAACAATCAGATAAAAACAAAAAAAGTGCATTGATCATTTCCTTTCTAATAATAAACTCATTTAATAATATCATAAATTTACCCAAACTGCTTTATCTCCTTTTTCCAGGCATAAATACTTTTGATTTTTCATATTTTAATGATTAAAATCCAATTCAATGCCAATGGGACAATGGTCGGAACCCAAAACCTCTGATTCAATAAAAGCAGACTTTAAATGTTCTTTTAGGTTAGTACTGATAAAGAAATAGTCAATTCTCCATCCAATATTCCGTTCTCTGGCTCTTGTTTTATAATCCCACCAGCTGTAATGGCCACTTTCGGAATGGATTTTTCTGAATGTATCAATAAATCCCCGTTCCATTAATCGATCGATCCACGCACGTTCCTCAGGTAAAAAGCCGGAAATTTTCTCATTTTCCTTGGGTCGGGCCAGGTCAATTTCGCGATGAGCCGTATTGACATCACCACAGATAACAATCTTCTTTCCCTGTTTTAACAAGTCATCCATTTTTTTTAGAATGGTTTCGTAAAAATCCAACTTGAATTGCAATCTTTCTTTGGAAGCTTTGCCATTAGGAAAATAAATATTAAATAAAGTAAATTCAGAATAATCTGCTTGAATCAATCGACCTTCAAGATCAAATCGAGGAATATTCAGTTGATATAATATGCTCTCCGGTTTTTTTCTAGTCCAGAGAGCAACTCCGCTATATCCCTTTTTCTCTGCCTGGGCAAAATAGCTCGAATATCCCTCTCTTTCTATGAGATCATCTGGCAATTGTTCTCGATGTGCCTTGGTTTCCTGAACACAAAAAATGTCTGCGTTTTTTTCTATAAACCAATCCATAAAGTTCTTCTTATAAATAGCCCGAAGTCCATTCACATTCCATGATAATAACTTCATTTTACATGCACCTTTTATTCAAAAATATTTTGTGGTCAGGCTTCACAAGTTCACAAAAAAAACATTTTCTTTTATTGTTGCATTGTTTTATTCAGTATATATTTATGTGTCAAGGGACGGTTCTTTGTCACACTTCAAAAATATATATTTACCTTATGGAATCGCCACCAGCAGTTAAATGAATTAGTCTTTTTTAATTTTTCTACATCTTAATACTAATTCGACAAAGGTTTTAAAAAATCCTTCTTTTTGCCAAAAATAAAGACCCAAATTTTCAATTCAAGAAAAAGTTATTTCAAACGTGAAGACCTTAATTCTTATACTATTATTTCTTTATTTCTTTTATTAATTGTGTACTATGATTTAAAAATTCTTCAGCAACTTTTAAAATTGTTTCTACTCCTGTTTTGGACCATTGATCATAATAATCCGCGCTTTCTCTTAAGGTTTTTGCTTTCTGTAATCCTTCAATTAAATGCAAAGGTAGTAATTTTTTTTCTACATACAATGCTCGGATTGCTATAATTAAACAATGGTGGCTTCTTTCTCTGTAATTTCTAGCATAAAGTAATGCCCTCGCCGAGTGAAACATCGAGTAATAACATTGTATAGTAGCCCATTTATAATTATCATTCTTAAAAGTTATTTTCGCTTGTTCAAGGTCTGAAGCTGCTACCTTTAATTCTTTATCAGCTAACATCTTTCCTCGGGAAAATACTTTTATTTTTTGACTTTTTAAACATCTTTCAAATTCAGGATTCATCTTTTGCTTGCCATAAAACAATACCCCTTTCTATTTCTGCATAAAAAATCGGGTCAGTTTTTTCCATTTCTATATATTTTAATGGTGTCCTCATAATCAATTGGACAATCTTCCCTTTAGAGCTATTCTTTACTATTTTTTCAACTTCCTGAAAGGCATTGGTAACTACAAACAAGTCAATGTCACTATCTTTGGTGTTTTCTCCCCGGCTCGAACTTCCATAGAGAATTATTTTTTGAGATTTGTTTCTTATCTTCTTTAATAATGGATTTAAGAAGATAATTACTTTTAGAACTTTTAACTGTTTAACTATTGGGTGATCAAAATTTATAGCATAGAGATACATTTTGCCTCTTTTTTTTCTTCTGATAAATCCTGCTTTTACTAAATCATTCAAGGCAAAATTTGTACCTGCTTTACTTATTTTAACGGCAATTTGAATTTTCCTGGAAAGGTATTCTTCCCCTGATGTTTGAATTAAGAATTCTAATATTTTCTGAGAATTTGTGGTAAAAAGAATCTTCTCCATCTTTTTAATAACTCCTTTGGCTATAATATTAGCCTATCGACTAATATTATAGCCAATCAAATATAATCTGTCAAATTCGGAGACCTATTTCTCCTTATTACTAACAAAATTCTATTACTTTTTTCTTTTCTTCTATATATAGCGTCTACAATCTAGGTCTACAATCGTAAATTATTTTTTAATTATAATACTGTTTACTATATATATTCTACAGAACTCTTAAAATTCCTCTTTTTTTAATAGGCTCGAATTTCTTCTTCAGTCAGAACCTCACTCAACCCCTTATAAAATAAGGCTTTTCATCTACATCTAAAATAAGCCATTTTAAGCTATTTTAAGCGCCTATTTTAAAAATATGAACAATCGCCTTAAGCAACCTCAAGAAACGCAGCTACGACAATATTTCGCTAAGACCCTTATTTTGCAAGGCTTTCAGGCTCCTAAAAATAGAGCTTTTAGCGCTTCTTTGCCTCATTTTCTTCATATTTTAGAAGCACTACTGATATCCCACATAACAAAAAAACGCAGAAACCCTTATATTTTCCACGTTTTAGAGGCATACTACTTTTTCCTATAAAAACCGATAATCCTCGAATTCTGTATATATTTATCTCTCTTACTTAGCTAAAAATCAGTTTTTCTGTTCCTCTATTTTTTTCCTTTTTGGATAATTATTTAATCAAAAAATGTGCCACAGACCCAATGTCATATTTTATTGTCAAAATAACCGTCCCCGTAACAATCGGGCTGACTTTGAATATCATAACGATTATCCTGCTGATGATCCATTGGGTACTTGCTTTTCCGGTATAGCTAACACTGGGATAATTTTATTTTCATAACCGATATCAAAAAGCATTCCTTCCGATTTCTCTCCAAACATTTCTTTGGTGGGAAGGTTAATCACAAATAAGGCTTGCTTACCTTGAATTTCTTTAGGATTTTCTCTTTCCTTTTTTATGCCTGCAATTATCGTTCTCTTATGATCTCCGAAGTTGACCACTAATTTCATCAGATTGTTTGACTTTGGAATATCTAACACTTCGTCAATTTCTCCAACCCGAATATCAATGTTGGCAAAATCTTCGAAGCTAATCTCATCTTTTATTGGTTTTAAAATAAATTTATCCATTATATTTCCTTTCATATTTTATAGGCTTAAGTGGCGTTATTTCTCTTAAATCGTAATTACCAAATGATTGAGCTTGATATGTTATTACTCCATTTTTATTTTAATGAAATCAGGAAATAACATTATTTTTTCAGCATCATGCGGATAAAACAAAAAAGGTTTTACATCTTCAACTAATTTTTTAAAATTTATTTTCTCACACTTTAACAGTAATTTTTTCCTTACCTCTTCTATATCGGTTTCTTCTTTCAATTTCATCTTCTCTCTTAAAAAATGATAACTTGGATTTGTTTTAGAAAAAAGAAAAATTACATCATAGAAATCTCTTCCCATCGGTCTGGGACGATTTAAAATAGCGAATATCTTCTGAGACAATAATACATCGGGAGGCACGGCGTTGATTTTCATAAAAATATCAAACTTATTTAAAATAACTCTCTCGGCTTTATAATTAACATTTTGAGGTTCGCAATCAATTTGAATGGTTAATTTTTCCCGGGTGTGGCCGGAAATACCGTGCTGATAAAATATTCCGGGGAATTTTACAAAACAATGAAAAGCACCTCTATATCTATTTTGTATTTCCACAGAATAACCATATAACTCTAATTGCCGTAATATTTTATCTGATAAATCTTCAAAATCTTCTTTACTTAAACCCTTATTATCAAAATCCAAATCTTCAGAAAACCGCCGAACGCCGTGGATCATATGGATTGCCGTCCCACCCATAAAAATCAACCGGCTTCCATATCCGGAACTGTAAATAATATCTAATATGACATATTGTAAGTATTCTCTTAGTAAATTCCTTTTAAAGATTCTCAAATTTTCAGGGTAAAATGTTTCTATCTGTTTTAAATTAAGCATTTTTTATATAACTCCAAAAACGATTGATTCTTCCGGTTAATTTCTTTTGATTAAACTTTTCTAAAAAATTCTGCAATTTTTCCTCATTCATCTTCTCGAAAAACATCTCTTTATTTATCCGTAAACTATCAAAATCCTGCTCTGTTTCTATATCCGAATGCAAGTAAAAATAGTCCAACAGGGCTTTCTCTATGCTGGCCATTTTAAAATATTTTTCGTGAAACTTTATTAAATCATAACTAAAAAAAAGCGAAGGCTTTAAAGTCCGATAAATAAATTCTCCGATAGATGTGATAAAATGATAAGTCTTTCGAGTAGAAATAGAGGTAATTCCATAAACACTTTCAGGAATTAGATGATAATAAGATAAGGCACTTTCCAAGGAGATATAAGATGGCAAATAAATGCGATTGGCAATCTTAAATAAAATTTCCTCACTAAGTTTTAAATCAGAAAAGATATAATATCCACGAATTACTTTCTTAATATAGCCCTTATCCTGCCACTCATTTAATCTTGGTCGATAAAAATCAGGTTCAATGTTTCTAATCTCATTTAAGGAAAATATCGTGAAATCCTTTAATTCACTCTTTAATTCTAAAAATTTCATATTATTTCTCCAAAATGCTATTTATAGCACTTTCAAGAAATATTATATCACTTTAGTAATCTAAAAGCAAAAAATAAAGACTTTCCCTCTAAAAACAGGTGACAGAAAAAACCATTTTCTAAAATTCTTTTTCTGCCATTTCTCTTTTTCTCTAAAGAATAATTCTCTAAAAAATTGATAATCGAATTGAAGCTGGTTGCGATAAGCAATGAATTCCTGTTGATCCTTAATCTGAACCTGCTCTTCCATAATTTTAATAATAGCGAAAAAATCACCCGATAATTCAATATAAGACCTTAAGCGGTGGTAATCATCCATTTCTTTTTTATATTGTTTTTGAATCTCTTCCCAATTATCAAAGGTAAATAATTCCCCGCCAAAATTTTTCTTTACTTCCGAACCAAAATATTTACAATAAGCATTATGACTTACAAATAAAGATTTTAAAGCACTGTCACTAATGACCCCGTCAAAATCCACTGCTAATATTTTCATTTTCAATTCTTCCTATCCCTTGAATTAAATAAATGAGGAATCGGCCCTTGACAGGCTGACCCCAAAGACACTTCAATATTTTTTTATTCATTTGATTAGCACTGATATTTTTTAGAATTTATTAATAATCCTGTTCATAATCAATTTATGTTCTCCTATAGTTAAAGGGATATCTCTATCTCTTTTAGGAAATAACTCATTATATGTTTCTAATAATAGCTTTAGTCTCTCTATTCCATCAGGATTCACTAAAGACATTATATCTTTCTCTAATGGAGGAAATTCAATTTCATTAAATAGACTTAGATCATTGTTAACTTTAACATTTTTTAAAATTTTTTCAGCTCTTTTAAGAAGTTGTGAAGCCAGACCCCATATCTTCTTATCTTTCATATCTTTTTATCTCTTTTTATGCATATTATGAATGTTTTTAAAAATCTTTTTTTAGGGAAATTTATGGATTACATCATAACAAATACATTAATCAAAGGTTCTTTAACGGTTGAGCCTTATATGCCCGGTTATACAAAAGACTCTATTTGCTATTAATTAAAAAAATTGATATCAAAAGAAGAAAAGCACCTAAAATCTTTTTTAAATCAATAGTAATAGTGGGATTGCCCATAAAACCAAAATGATCAAGGATTAATGCTAAAATAATCTGACCAAAAATCATTGAGGATAAAGTAGCTGAAACTCCGATTTTAGGGAGGATAAAAATTGGTATAGCTAAAATAAGAACACCCAAAATACCTCCAAGATATAAATACCATTGAGAAAGACCTGGAGCATTTTTTAAAGTAGCTGTTTTAGGTGAAATAGATATGATAATTATTAAAGTAATAGTACTTATAATGGTAAGAAGAAGGACTGAACCAAAATATCCTGTTTTTTTTCCTAAAGAAGAGTTTAAAGTGTTTTGAAGAGCAATAAAACTACCAGCGAGAGCACCAAATAACATAAAAAATATTGATTTCATAAGTTTTCCTTAAATTAAAAAATAAGTATTTTTCACCTAACTTTCATGCATCTCATACATCCTGTGCTTAAGCCTGTGTATATGACGCAACGGGAATGCAGGAGTAGGTGACTCCTATAAGATTAACTTTATTATGACTTATTGTCAATATCAAAAGATGTAAACACTTTTTAGTTATTTTCTTTAATTTTATCAAGGTAATAAAGGGGGCAGGTTTCAATATTTGACATTCATATTTCCTTTAAGACCGTTATCACCTTTTGCAAGCTTTCTTTTATTTTATCATTCACTTTACTTTTTTGTTCAAATCTTTTTGCAATCTGGGAAACCGCTGAATAATCCATTTTAAAAAGTTCGCCTATTTTAGAAGAAAATAGGTGTCTGCTTGGGTTCAAGTTGCCCTATTTTTCTTTATGGCGGCAAATTATTATGTAAAAAAAGATGAAGATTAAGGCTTAAGAAGTCTCACCGTGGAGGAACCGCCCCAACTCTTAGTACAAAGCTTATTTCCTGTACGATGCATATCTAAGCGAGCACGCCCAACGTCTCGAAACCAGCGACCAGTAGGCACAAGCTCCGCATATGTTACTTTTACATATTGACCAAGAAACCATAAGGCATTGTTATCATACCTATCATTACTT
>CAZWFH010000033.1:0-11755 GCA_964632105.1 uncultured Atribacterota bacterium | reverse complement strand
GATCGGTTCAGTAGTTGGACCTCATCCTTATCCTATGATAGTAAGAGATTTTCAATTGGTAATTGGTAAAGAAACCAAGGAGCAGATTTTGTCTAAAGAAGGCCGTCTGCCCGATTATTTAGTTGCTTGTGTGGGTGGAGGTAGTAATTCGATAGGCTTATTTTATCCTTTTCTTACCGAAAATAAAGTGAGAATCTATGGAGTTGAGGCAGCCGGACATGGTTTGACCAGTCAGGAACATGCTGCCACTCTGGGTGCTGGGAAAGTGGGGATACTTCATGGAGCAAAGAGCTTCCTTTTACAAGATGAAGATGGACAGATAAAGGAAACATATTCAATTTCTGCTGGTCTTGATTATCCCGGCGTAGGTCCAGAACATGCCTACCTTAAGGAAACTGGTCGGGCTATTTATGTCTCAGCAACTGATGATGAGGCCTTAGAAGCATTTCAATTACTTTCTAAAACAGAGGGGATTATCCCTGCTCTGGAGAGTGCTCATGCTCTGGCTTACTTATTAAAATTGATTCCCAAAACAAAAAAAGAGGAAATTATAGTAGTCTGTCTTTCTGGTCGAGGAGACAAAGATACGGAAGTCGCCATTGATAAATTGGGGGTGAAGTGATGAAGATTGAAAAAGTTTTACGTCGTTTAAAAGATCGTGGAGAAAAAGCTTTGATTATTTATATAACTGCAGGAGATCCTAATTTAGAGGTTACTGAAGGGTTGGTGTGTTCTATTGCTAAAGCGGGAGCTGATATAGTTGAATTAGGCATTCCCTTTTCTGATCCTTTAGCAGATGGTGTTACTATTCAACAAGCCTCCCAAAGGGCCTTAGAGAGTAATACGAATATACCCAAGATATTGTCTGCCATAGTTAGAATACGGGAAAAAACTTCGATTCCGATTGCTTTGATGACTTATTATAATCCCATTTATTGTTATGGATTAGATCCTTTTGTAATAGATAGCAAGAAAGCTGGGGTGGATGGTTTTATTGTGCCTGACTTACCCTTGGAGGAAAGTGAGGAGTTTCGAAGTATTACCGATAGAGCAGGGGTAGAGTTAATTTCTTTTTTGGCTCCCACAAGTACTCCGGAAAGGATTGCCACTATAGTCCAAAGCGCTCGAGGATTTATCTATTGTGTTTCTGTTACCGGAGTGACTGGCGTCAGAAAAGAATTTTCTCCGAAAATCGTAGAGATGATAGAAAAGATTCGCCTTTATACTGATGTGCCTTTGGCAATAGGTTTTGGTATTAGCAATCCTGAGCAGGCCAAAGAAGCAACAAAATACGCTGATGCAGTAATCGTAGGAAGTGCCGTAGTAAAATTAATAGAGAATTCTCGGGGAGATTTATCAATAATGTTACCTCAGGTTAGTAATTTTGTTAGATCTTTGAAAGAAGCTATAACAGAGGAAAGAGGATAAAATAAGATAAAAATTTAATGTGTGCCAGGGGATGGTTCTTTGTTGCAACACAAGGTTTTAAAAAATCTAATTTTCCCCTAAAACACTTTTAGATTAAGGTTTACTTATATATATTAAGATTTACTATAAAGACCTTGCATAATTTCTTAAATAATTTATAATTCACTATTACCGCAATTTTGCTCATTAAAAATCACGCCTTAATAAATAGCAGACACCTATTTTCATTGTAATCGATTATATGACAGGGGACGGCTCTTTGTTACACAAAGGAGGATGTAACGATGAAGGTAATTGCTATAAATGGCAGCCCTCGAATGGAAAAGGGGCATACTGCTTTGATACTTACTCATTTCATCCATGGAATGATGGATGCCGGATCCGAGGTCGAGCTATTCTACGTAAGACGTCTTAAAGTAAAACCCTGCACTGGAATAAATATATACAAGGGACACATCCCATTTTCTTAGATAATTAATGTTTTACTTTTAAATTAGATAAATAGAGAAGGTGTGCCAGGTCAATAATTCGGTAACTTTTAGCAGAAAACCTACAGGCTCTGAGGAGTTTCTTAAGCGGATGGTTGAAACTTTAGGTATTACTATAGATAGATGTCATAAAGGAAGAGCCCGTAAAAGGAAAAGCCAAACCATAGGAAAAATAAGAGGTTGTCAATATTTAAATTAAATTTTAATACGATAAAGGTAACTATGAAAAAATTATTTGCTTTAGGAATGCTATTATTTTTTTGTTTATTTTTTGTAGGTTGCAGTTCTCGAAGCGTGACAAAGAACCGTCCCCTGACACATCTCCTGACACATATTATACTACAGTGAGCAGAGCGATTAAAAAAATCGAGGGAGAAGATAAAAAGTGATATTTCAAGATCCTAAAATCACTTGTTGACTGTATATAAACTATGCGGTATGTTTTAATAAAAAGGTCTCATTTTTCATTAGTTACATAAGATGGCTTTAGGAGAAAAGAAAAATAATAATAGATTTAATAAAAAAAAGAGGGAGAAAAGATAAAAAAGTAGTACAAATATACAAAGTATATTATTATTTCTTACCGCTAAACTATGAAGAAAAAAAGTAAAATTAATGTAGAGCGTGAGTCTCCAAATAAAGATAATTTAGATGCATATTTTAGTAAAACTGTTACTTTATATGGCGAAGGTAAATATGAAGAAGCATTAAAAGGGTTAGAGAAATTGTCTGAATTTAATTATGATTTAAAAATTAGTTTAATTCCCCATATTGAAAGATGTAAATATATTAAGAAAAAATTACTAACCAGTAGTGACAAGTGCCACTTAAAAAATCAGG
The DNA here is from genome assembly GCA_964632105.1 of uncultured Atribacterota bacterium. Lineage (GTDB taxonomy): Bacteria > Atribacterota > Phoenicimicrobiia > Phoenicimicrobiales > Phoenicimicrobiaceae > Sediminicultor. The sequence continues at coordinate 8,999 of CAZWFH010000033.1, read as the reverse complement.
CAATTCTTAAACATTTTGGGTGGATTGATAAATTAAAATATTTAACAGGCATAGTTAGTTTTACATTTTTCGGCACATTATTATCTTTAGAAGATACATCTTTTTTAGATAATATTTCTGAGAATCCAGGATACTTGGTAAAGGCGATAGTTATGGCTATTTTAACATTTCTGATTCACGTATTTATGAGAAAATTTACTATTAGTGCAGGACTAATACGTTGTAAATACTGCGGAAGATATACTGAATACATAGATCCAAACGAACCAACATATGGATTTATATATAGAAACAACTGTAGTAAATGTAATAGAATGTATCCAGTACCAGATTTCTATTGGGATAGTTGGGAGGGACTGGAATATATGGAAAGTAGGCAGTCTGTTCCGGAAGGAGCATTTTATAAAAAGTATAAAAAACCTAAAGAAAAATATTCCAAAGAATATAACATTTTGAAAAAAGAAACTAAGTAGATTATTACTTACTGTAATTAGGATTATAGGAAGTAATATTTTTTAAGTAAAACTAACCTGAGGAGTCTACGAAAACGTTGAGCTTTAAAAGGAGGCTTAAATAATGAAGAAAGAATTTAACAATATGATAAATGAGTTACATAAATTTAAAAAATTAGACCATTGCCAAGATCACTTACTATTAACAATGAGAGAAATTCAGGAGAGGAAAGACATAGGGACAAATCTTTATTCTTGACAAATAATTTAATTAACTGTCAAGAATAAAGATTTGACCCCAAGAATTTTCCTTAGTGTAAATTTTAAATGCAATTCAAACCCTTGTAAAAAGGGCGGTTTTGTGGTAATATTTTTTCGTAAAAATTTTATTAAATTAGCATAAGAATTACTAAAGGATTAATATTAAATGAATGCAGTTGAAGTCAAAAATATAGTGAAGTCGTATACAGATAAAGTCGCAGTAAACGACTTGTCTTTTTTGGTTAGCGGAAATGAAATATTCGGTCTGATCGGGCCTAACGGGGCAGGCAAAACCACGACCATTAGAATGATGATGGACATTATTAAGCCAGATTCAGGAAAAATTAATATTTTAGGCGAAAAATTAAGTGAGGCCAGCAAAAATAAGCTTGGTTATTTGCCTGAAGAAAGAGGTCTTTACAAAAAGCTGACAGTTATTGATTCCATTATTTATTTGGCCTCGCTCAAAGGCATGGATAGGCGTATGGCGAAGGAAAGGGCGGAAGAATTGCTGAAGAAAACCGGAATGCTGGCGAATAGAGATAAAAAGATAGAAGAATTGAGCAGAGGTATGGGGCAGATTATCCAGTTTATCGTTACCATAATTCATGATCCGCAACTCGTTATTTTAGACGAAGCATTTTCCGGCCTTGATCCGGTCAATACTGAATTGCTGAAAGGTTTGATTGTCGATTTAAGAAATCAAGGTAAAGCAATCATTTTAAGCACTCATCAAATGAATCAAGTGGAGGAACTTTGCGATCGCATATTAATGATAGATAATGGACACGCCGTTCTTTATGGAAATCTCAAAGAAATAAAATCAAACTACAAAAGCAACTCGGTTATTCTGGATTTTGAAGGGGAATTGGGGCAGCAAGTGCCAGGGGTTGCCGAAAAACGCGTCAGTAAAGATTATATTGAGTTGATTCTTGATGGAAGCGCTACTCCTAAGCAAATCTTAGAAAGATTAGTAAATGCTGGAATTACAATTAATCGTTTTGAAGTAGTTATTCCTTCATTAAATGAAATATTCCTGAAGGTGGTAGGTAAAAATCATGAATAAGACTTTCTTAATATTTAAACACGAGTTTTTGTCTACGATAAAAAGAGTCGGATTTATTATCTTGACTTTTGCTTTGCTGGTGCTGGCGCTATTGGGAATTGGAATTTTCCATATCACATCGGGTATCGCTAAACCTTCGGCAGAGATTACAAAAATCGGGTACGTTGATGAAACTGGAAGTTTTAGCCAGTCTACAACTGAGGGGAATATAATTTTTGTCCATTTTGATAATTCGAATGCCGCCACTCAAGCATTGGTTAAAAAGGATATTACGGAATTTTTCGTTATTCCGCAGGATTATATTTCTAAAGGGTTGATTGAACGTTATACGATGCAGAAAGAGGTTACGCCGCCCGCTGCCACGACAAACGCAGTTAAAAATTTCGTTACGAGCAACTTATTGGCAGGCAGGATATCTGAAACCGTTATTAAGAGGATAGAAGCGCCTTTAAATTTAGTCACTATCACGCTTACTTTGACTGGAGCGGTGGCTTCAAAACAGGGTGGATTAATAAATCTTATTATTCCCGGAATTTTCAGCTTCTTGCTGGCATTTTCGCTTTCTTTTTCTTCTGCTTATGTTTTACAGGGTTTGGGCGAAGAAAAAGAAAGCCGACTTATGGAAATTTTATTATCCTCGGTTTCTACGAGGCAGTTGATAGTTGGCAAGGTTTTGGGTATCGGGGCCGCGGGATTAGTACAGGTGGTCATTTGGGTGATTTCAATTCGATTTTTGTTAAACTTGGCTTCCTCATCCATTGGCGGTATTATCAGTATGATAAAAATACCTGCTAATTTTTGGGTTTTCGGCGTAGTTTACTTTATCCTGGGATATTCGTTATTCGCAGTTCTATCGGTGAGTGTCGCTGCTATCACCTCAACCGTCCGTGAGGCGCAGGGATTTGCAGGTCTATTTATGCTCTTTTCAATAGCTCCATTTTGGTTTTATTCTTTACTTATGTTATTCCCGAACAACCCAATCTGGATCATTTTCAGTATTTTTCCATTTTCTGCACCTGTATTGGTAATGTTACGACTTGGCATGACGGGTGTTCCTGCTTGGCAGTTAATCGCAAGTATGGCCGCTATTATACTTTCCATTGTCGGAGGATTATTGTTAGCCGCCAAACTTTTGAGAACTTATATACTTATGTATGGCAAGAGACCGACTCTTAGAGAGATTATTCGGAATTTAAAAAGGGAATAGTGAAATAATTAACATTGTATTTTAATCTCAAATGCCCCCAATCGGTGATTCTGAGGCAGATGATCTAATAGAAAAATTTTGAAGATTTGTCTTCAAAGTAAGGAAATTATCACAAAACCAAGTCCTAACATTCTTCAGCCAGTTCTTTTCATGAAATAATAGAAATAATAGAATAAAATAATAGGGACAGCTTCCCATTTAAATTCAATAGCACAAATCAACCAAAAGGGCAGGGGAGGGAAAACTAATTCTAAATGATTAATGAAACTGTAAATCTTTTAAAAACTCTTTTTTTTAAAAGTTTTGCAGTATGTACTTTCAGATATAATACAAAAAAGAAACAGAAGAGAATAGATTTAATTTACTTTTAGGTAATTGTCATGGTAGAATTACTTATGAAGAGTTAATTGCATAATATTTTTTTGGAGAGGTACCAATAATGAATATAAATAATAACGAAAAATTAAAAAATGCTATATGTTATTTTGCCCAAAGACACCCCAATAAAAAAGGTGCTCCATTATATCAAACATATTTATATAAATTTTTAGCTTTTATGGATTTTGAAAGTATTGTGGAAAGGGGCAAACCAATTTTTGGGTTATCCTATGATGCTTTGGAAGAGGGGCCTGTACCTATGGATATTTATAACAGAAGAGATAGATTAAAGAATGAAACTTTTGAATTTATTAAAATAGATGAAGGTAAATATATAGTAAGGCCCAAGAAACAAGCAAATCTAAGTTATTTTTCGGAATATGAAATAAGAAAAATGGATGAACTTTTAGATAAATACAGTAAAAAAGGAATAAAAACCAGAGATGTAAATAATGCAAGCCATTCCATAAGAGCATGGAAAGTAACAGAGAGAAATAAAACAATTCTTTATGATGATATGTTTGAAAATATACAATGCAAAAATAAAGAAGAATTGACACCAGAAGAAGAAACATTTTTAATATATAAAAGTATTGTGAAAATAGCCTCATAAAATGTGACAAGGGACGGTTCTTTGACACACTTTTATTTCGTTTTTTATTTTTAAGATATGAAGTTTAGGTCTTCACATTTGACCTAACTTTTTTCGGGGATTGGAATTAATATAATAGGGGATGTTCTTTTTTTATAAAAAAGAAGGGTTTTTAAAATAAGTATAGTATATAATAAATAAAAATAGTCTAAATTAATATTCATGTTTAAAATTGAAAAAATAATAAAAAGGATTTTATATAAAATTTTATTAAATTTAATATTGTATTCTGTATGAAGGTAATAGGAGAGACCTTTTCTTTATTTAAAAAAGAAAAGGAACTGAAGAGGCAAGATATTAAGTGTATCCAAACTTTCAGGTCAAAGGACTGTTACCGGACAGAATTCTGGAGAGCTTTATAAAAAAAGCACCGAAGGGGCAACTCCTAATCTTTAGGAAAACCCTTACAGAGTTTACTAAAAGAACTATTTCCTAATTATATAGGAAGAATTTTTTAGGTAAAAGGACAGAGTAGAAAAGGAATATTATTATTTTCTTATTCTGTCTTTTTTATTTATATATTTTTAAAAGACTATTATCAAAAAAAGATTATCGTTTCTTTCATTAAATCTAAAGGATTTTGGTTTTGTATATATCTGCATATGGAATATATAAAATATATATTTTAATTAATAGGAGGATTAAATTATGAGAAGTAAAGAATATTTTTCAACTTCTAAGGTATTACAGTTATTATTATTGAGTCTTTTATTATTAAGTTTTTTACTAATCTCTGGGTGTTCTCCTATCTCGAATCTGCTTTTTGGTGCTTCCGGTTCCATCGAAGTAACTACTTATCCTTCCGGAGCAAAAATCTTTTTAAATGATAAAGATACAGGACATGTTACTCCTTATATCATAACAAATCTTCCCAAAGGTACTTATGAAATTAAGGTAACTCTTGGTGATGCAAGCTATACAAAAACAGTTATAGTTTATTCTGACAATACTACCAGTGTATATAAAGATTTGCTTCCCCGCCTAAACAAAATTATCGTTCAGCCTACATCAATGAATTTGGAAGAAGGAGAGTCTCAAAAAATTGATTCAGTTACCGCTTACTACGTTGATTCAGGTTCAGTTGGCCTCACATTAAGTGATTGCAGTTATAGTTCAAGCAGTAATCATGCTACTGTCAATAGTAGCGGAAACATTACCGGAGCGTCAGAAGGCTCGGCTACGATTACCGTGTCCTATACTGATGTAGAAATTACTAAAACTGATACTGTAAATGTAAATGTAGCCGCTATTCCAGTTGTTAATCCTATAGTATACCGAGCCTTGCTTGTAGGAGTTGGTGATTATGAAAATTCTGGTCCTGATGATGGTGACTTGCCAGGTCCGCCATATGACGTAGATAGAATGATAGATATTTTTAACCATTGTAAATTTGGAACAGATGAAGTTGAATTTTCTCAAATTGTATCACTGAAGGATTTAAACGCCACAAAGGCGGCTATTATAAATGGTATCGCTTCAACTTTTTCTGGAGCAGACGAAAACGATATTTCCTACTTTTATTTTAGTGGACATGGTAGTTATACAGGAGTTTTTGAGGTTTCTTATATACTTCCAACTGATGTAGATGGTTCAATAGATTCAGCTATCAGTGTAGATGAGTTGGAAATTACTCTAAGTGCAATACCAGGTACAAAGGTAGTTATTCTCGATTCCTGTTTTTCGGGTGGGTTTATTGGAAAGGGAAAAGAAGAGAAAATAATTTCTAAAGAGAATTTAACATCTTTTAATGATGAGATTATTAATGTTTTTTCTCAAGCCCAAACCAAAGGACTACTTACTACCAATCAATATAAAGTTTTAACCGCTTGTCATTATTATCAAACAAGTATAGGTGTATCACCATTAGTGCCAGGCGATTTTGATCCATTTGGATTATTTACTGCTGCTTTCTGTGATGGATGTGGGTATGGATATGCAGATTGGCCTTTATATGCTGATAAAGATAGTAATTATAAAATTTCTTTAGATGAGATGTATGACTATATTTTAAACTTAATACCTTTAATGGAACTATATTATAGTATTGACAATAGACAGGATGTACAAGTCTTTCCTGATAATTCTGATTTTACTATCGTAGAATATTAAAAGCTAACCAATTTATATTTGCTTGGTATTTTATTAACCCGAAGGGTAGAATACCACGGGCTTGCCCGTGTATATCTAGTGCGCCTGGCATGGGTAATAGCTTGGCAGTAGCAACCATTAGCTGAACAGCAAGGGTGTCCATCGCGAGGTGGAATCTGAAGGAAGTCAGCGGCAAAACCCTGGCCTGAGGAATACGAACTATATATAAGGCCATACAATCTGGATGAGTTTGCTGGTCAAAACAAAGTCCAATACTGCCAAAAGATTGTGTGGTAGATGTAGCGGGTAGATGGTAAATAAAAGGGACAGACACCTATTTATTTATAAAGGAGGATTTATACATGGAAAAGCAAGAAGCCGTTAATCAAGGTTTGGAACTGGTGAATAGCTCAACAATTGCTATGTTGGGTACTAATGGTGAAGATGGTTTTCCCAATATTAAAGCAATGCTGAAAATGGAAAACCAGGGATTAAAAAAGATATGGTTCAGCACCAATACCTCATCAAAAAGGGTAGCACAAATCAAAAAAAATTCCAAGGTATGTGTGTACTTTGTGGATCCAAATGAATTTAAGGGGTTGATGCTGGTTGGGAATATTAAGATACTCCAGGATAAAAGCTCTAGACAACGTCTTTGGAGGGAGGGCTTTGAAAGGTACTACCCCTTAGGGGTAGATGACCCTGATTATTCTGTATTATGTTTTACCGGGTTGCGCGGTAATTTTTATCATAGTTTATCAAATATAGACTTTGAGATTTTAAATAAATAAAGACACATCCCATTTTCTTAAAGATTTCAAGAGGACAGTTTAGAGTAAGAAACTGCTGTTATTTGCCCCGAATCATCATTAATAGATATTTTATGGAAAAAATTTGACATTCTCCAATAAATGCAGTATTATATCTAAAAGGGTAGATAAATTATATTAATAATTGGAGAGAATCCTATGAATGCAAGAAATAATCAAAAGCATACGCGAATAGGTATAGAGATGGTTAGGAAGTTATTCGAAGAGGGGAAGAGGATATTTACTATTGCGGATGTACGAAAGGCAGCATCTTATTGTGGAATGGCTGATAATTATGTTATAGAAGCTTTACACCATCTTTCGAATACCGGTTGGTTAACTCGACTTAAGAGAGGACTGTATATTATTTCATCATCTTTCCCCAGTATGACACCTGTGCATGAATTTGAAATTGCCATGGCTTTGGTTCAACCTTCTGCTATAAGCCACTGGTCTGCTCTGCATTTTCATGGTATGACAGAACAGATACCAAGAAAAGTATATATTACGACAACACAGGCAGTGCCAATATCAAGAGCAGTGAAGATACGGAATAAAAGTCAAAGAAGTTTTAGTAGAGAAATAAATGGTATTTTGTATGAGTTTATTAAAATAAAGCCGGAAAGATTTTTTGGTATTAGAGATTTTTGGGTTGGAGAAGTTAAAATAACCATAACTAATCCGGAAAGAACACTTATAGATGGACTGATTTCTCCGAAGCATTTCGGAGGCTGGGTAGAAATTTATTCTTCCTTTGAATCTCATATATCTTCGCTTGATTTAGCTAAGATGATTGATTATTCTTTACGGCTTGATGCGGTGATTGCAAAGAGATTAGGTTGGATAATGGAAAAAGTTGGAGTGGAGGATTCAATATTACAGAAGCTTGAAGCCGTTCCTATTAAAGGTTATCGTGTTCTTGATTCTACTGGTCCTCGAAAGGGACATTGTAATAAGAGATGGATGATTCAAGAAAATCTTCCCGGGAGAATAATTAAATGAAACCAATAAGAAAAAGACTGGAAGAGGCAAGGAGAGATACTGGATTATCATGGGAAATAATCGAGAAGGATTATATTCTTTCTTGGGTATTAGCTGGTATTGCAGCTAATAAAAAATTACAAAGTGAACTTATTTTCAAAGGTGGGACTGCATTAAAAAAATGCTATTTTGGGAATTGTAGATTTTCGGAAGACCTTGATTTTACTGCAAAAGAAGACATTGTAAGAGGAGATCTTCTTGAAAAGGAGATTGAAAAGTCTTGTGAAATAGCAACTAATTTAGTACAAAAATTTTCTCCTCTTGAATTAGAAGTAGAGAGATATAAGGAGAAAGAATCTCATCCTGGCGGCCAAGAAGCTTTTAATATAAGAGGAAAATTCCCCTGGCATCGTCAATTTTTACCAAAAGTGATGGTTGAAATTACTATGGGAGAACCTATACAGATTGATCCGGTAAAAAGGCCTATACTATGGTTATGAAGAGGAAATATTTCAGGAAATATATGTCTATTCTCTCGAAGAGATTATAGCAGAGAAGATGCGGGCAATATTGCAGCATTTTAAAAAATTAGAAGAACGTGGGTGAACCCGATCAAGGGCGAGAGATTATTACGATATCTGGAGAATATTAAATGTTTATTCAAATACGTTAAGGATGGAAATTATATCATCGCTTTTTTTAGAAAAATGCAAAGTTAAAGAAGTAGAATTTACTAATCCGGAAAATTTTTTTGATAATATTTTATTAGATTATATTGCCAAAACCTGGGAACAATGATTGGGTCCTTTGGTTCCGGACTTACCCCTATTTAAATTGGTGATAGATGATTTAAAACAAAAAATTTACAAGTTGTTTTAGAAGAAATAGTATTTAAATGGGGACACCTTGCTCAAGAATGATCAAAAGAATATAAAGTTTTGGTCTATGACAAAATGGGGTATGGGCTTAAAGGTTTAAAAAGGAGTAATGATAATGATTATTAAAGAAATAAAAAAAGATATCAATTTTATTAAAAAACATACCCTACAACCTGCTTGGTGGAAAATCACAAAAATATTTGTGCTTTTGGGAAGTTTAATAATCA
>CAZWFH010000032.1:0-11801 GCA_964632105.1 uncultured Atribacterota bacterium | reverse complement strand
GTGTTTTGAAAAACATTGAAAAAGTTGATGAATTTATTTGTTTGGGAGATATTGTAGGTTACGGTGCTGACCCCAATTATTGTATTGAAAAGATAAAAGATTTAAACTGTAACTGTAGATGTATAGGCGGAAACCACGATTTTGCCGTTGTAGGAAAAGTAAATATAAATTATTTTAATTATGCTGCGAGGGCTGCAATATTATGGACTTCTCGTCAATTAAAAAAGAAAAACATCAATTTTTTACTCAGTCTAAATAAAAAAATAGAACTTAAAGATGATGTCTTTGCAGTTCATGGCAGTCCTCAAAATCCATTATTAGAATACATTTTAGATAAAGATACCGCGAGTTTAATCTTCAGTAAATTTGATTTTAAAATATATTTTGTAGGACATTCTCATTTAGCAGGATGTTTTTCTTTTAATGAAAATAATAATCAAATAGATTATATAAATTTTAGCAATGGTGGGTGTATTGAAATTAGTAAGAATAAAAGGTATATTATTAATTGTGGGAGTGTTGGCCAGCCTCGTGATGGTAATCCAAAGGCAAGCTATGGAATTTATGACCTAAAATACGGAATTGTTAATATTTATCGTGTTTCCTACCCGATTAATTTAACTCAGGATAAAATAATTAATGCCGGATTACCCAGGAGTTTAGCTGATAGACTAAGCTATGGTAGATAGAGAGAAGATAGTATGTGCCCGTGGCTTAATTGGATAAAGCGACGGCCTCCGGAGCCGTAGATTGGAGGTTCAAGTCCTCTCGGGCACACCATATTTTAGATAAAAAGTTGGAAAATAACATGTTTTACTCTATAGCGCGGGCTATTGCCTGGACAATATTAAAAATATTCTGGCAAATGAAGGTTGAAGGTTTTGAAAACATTCCCAAGAAAGGTGCTGTGATAATTGCTTCAAATCACGTAAGTTATTTAGACCCAGCTGTTTTAGTTGCTTCATTAAATAGAAAAATATATATTATTGCTAAAAAAGAAGTTTTTAAAAATACTTTTGTAAGTTTTATACTTAAGAACTTGAATGCATTTTCGGTAGATAGGGAGAGTGTTGATATACTTGCTTTTAAAAAAGCCATAAATATTTTACGAGAAGAAAAAGTATTAGGTATATTTCCGGAGGGTACACGTTCATCGAATGGAGAACTACAAGAATTAAAATTGGGCGCAATAAAAATTGCTATTAAAACAGGAGTTCCCATCTTACCAGTGGGAATTTTTGGCACTCATAAAATATATCCCCGGGGTATAAAATTTCCTATTTTATTTAAACACAAAATAATTGTCAAATATGGTGCTCCTCAATATTTAGATAAATTAAAATCAAGAGATAAAGTATACCAAATGGAAGAATTAGGCTTATTAGGTAAAAAAATAAAGGAATTATCTACAACAAATACTTAAATAATTAATGTGGTTATATAATAAAACTATAAAAAGAAAAAAGGTGGTATTATGAAAAAATATTTTATATTTATTTTAACAATACTATTAACTTTTTTGTCTGTTAACGCCATAGCGGAGACTAATTATCTTACTATTCTAACTTTTGGTGAATATGGTAACAGACCTGGTGAATTTAATTATCCGGTTTGCCTGACACTCGATAAAGATAATAATTTATATGTATCTGATTGGGAAAATGACCGTATACAAAAATTCAACTCTAATGGAAGATTACTAAAGGTAATTCCGGAAGTAGAAGGGGAGGATGCGTTAAAACTTGATGGACCGGTAGGCTTGGCTCTGGATAGTCAGGGAAATATAATCATAGTAGAACAATTTAACAATAGAATCCATAAAATATCACCGGAAGGTAAATCCTTACAGATGACCGGGAAAGAAGGTAATGGCCCGGGTGAATTTTCTAATCCAAGAGGTATTGCCATAGATAAAGATGATAATATTTATATTGTAGATACAGGAAATAGCAGGATACAAATATTTTCTCCTACTTTCGAGTATATTAAACAATTTGGAAAAGAAGGAATGGGAGATGGTGAATTTTATTACCCAAGAGGGATTGCGTTTGATAAGGAAGGAAATATGTATGTTGCCGACACTTTCCATGACCAGGTACAGGTATTTAGCAAAGAAGGCATATTTTTAAGAAAATTTGGTGAGAGCGGAAGTGAGTTTGGTCAGTTTAATGGCACAAGATATATTGCTTTTGATTCAAAAGATAATATTTATATTACTGATTATAAAAATGGAAAAGTCGTAAAATACGATAAAGATGATAATTTTGAATTAGAATTTGGCAATGAATCTGATAGAATTAATTTAAATTACCCGGAAGGAATTGTTATAGATGACAGGGATTATATTTATGTTGCTGATGCCGGAAATAATAGAATTGTAAAATTTTGCGTATCCCAAATAGTTATTCATAGTAATTTGGGCGATAAATATAGTGAAGAAAAGAATTGGGGGGAAGCAATATTAGAATATAAGCAGGTGATTTCTATTGATCCGTTAAATATCAATGCTCGCGAAGGAATTTCATTGGCTTATTTTGAGAATAAGAATTGGGAAAGGGCAATAGAAGCCTATAATTATCTGCAAAATATCCATCCGGAAGATCAAAAAATAAAATTAAAAATTATTGATTCTCAATTTAATTTGGCGGTAGATTATGAAAAAAAATCCTTTTTCAAAGATGCATCCAAACAATATAAGGAGGTATTAAATATAAATACTAATTATCCTTCAGCCAAAAAAAGATATTATTTATCTTATTCTAAATATTTATTTTATTCAACTTATTTTAGAGTAGGCTTTTTATCCTTAATTATAATAATATTTTTTATAATATTATTGCCAAAAATTAAAAAGAGGAAAAAAAGTAGTCAACATTCCAAAAGGGAAAGATTTTAATCAGAAATTATTTAAAACATTTAGTTGGTTTATGTTTTTAAAAGAGTAGGGGAGGTACGGTCAATGGCAGAGTTAAATTTAAGAAAACCTGCCGTCGCAGGTAGTTTCTACGCTGGTGATTCAAAATCTTTAAATAGACAGATTGAGAATTGTTTTTTACATAAAATAGGACCCGGTAAAATTCCTCTGGTAAATCCAAAAAGACAAAATAATATTATTGGATTAATTAGTCCACATGCAGGTTATATGTATTCGGGACCTGTTGCGGCAAACGGCTTTTATAAAATTGCTTTAGATGGTAAACCCGACACAATTATTATATTGGGTCCTAATCATCGAGGTTTTGGAGAAGATATTTCTATTATGGCGGAAGGAAAATGGAAAACACCCTTGGGAAAATTGGAAATTGATACAGATATTGCAGAAAACATTTTAAAAAACTCTAAAACAATAAAAAATGATAAAAAAACCCATCAGTATGAACATTCCATAGAAGTCCAATTACCCTTTATTCAGTACATTTTCGGTAATAACATAAAATTCGTACCAATTTGCATGACTCGTCAGGATATTGATACGGATATTGAAATTGCAAAATCAATATGTTCTTCTGTAGTTGATAAAAATATTTTAATAGTCGCTAGCTCAGATTTTACCCACTATGAACCACAAGAATACGCTGAAAACGTTGATAAACAAGCAATAAATGCCATTCTTGAATTCAATCCTAAGAAACTATATGATATGATTTATCATCAGAATCTAACTATGTGTGGCCCTGGTCCAATTACTGTAATGCTCAATGTTTGTAAAATATTAGGTGCAAAAAAGGCCGAGCTGCTAAAATACGCAACATCTGGTGATATTACCGGAATGTATGATCAAGTGGTTGGCTATGCCTCTATAATTATCAGAAAATGACATATGTCGATTATAATATCACTATTTTGTCATTGCGATCTTCGATTCATCGGAGCGTGGCAATCTTGGCATTGCGATTGCTTCATCATTTAGAGACTAAATATATTGAGAAATAATAACATGATAGAATCCTATAAATTTGGACAAATCATAATCAATGGAGAAAAATATAGTTCAGATCTTATTATTTTTAAAGATCATATTTATGATAGTTGGTGGAGAAAAGAAGGGCATAATCTTTGTATTGACGATATAAAGGAAATAATAAATAAAAAACCTGACATTTTAATTGTTGGAACCGGATATTTCGGTTTAATGAAGGTGCCAAAAGAATTAATAGAAAATATAAAATTATCTGGCATAAAACAAGTAATTGTAAAAAAAACCGGAGAGGCTTGTACTGAATATAATAAACTTTATAAAACAAATAAAATAATTGCTGCTTTTCATTTAACCTGTTGACCACTAGTAATATAATATGATATAACAGAAACCTTCCTATTATAATTAGTAAACAACCCACCCGCTAAGCAGGTGGCTTTAAGAAGCCTCTAAAAGAGGCTTAAATCTTATTAGCTACTATTTTTTTCTTTTCTCTTTTTTTCTCTTGATACCTTATATATCTTCTAAACTATTCGTTCAAATCGATATTTCTTATATAATGTTCCCAATTTCAAAAAATATTTACCTAACACATATTCCTCTAATGGTAAAACCGTTTAACCATTACCACCTTCAAAGAAGGTGGTTTTTTAAGGTGAAATAAATCAGAAAAAATAAGTGAAATATAATAAAATGTATATTACTTTACATAAGATATATTATAGGACGTTGTAAAATTGAAAAATAATATAAAATCCTCCGAACTCTCCCTCTGTCATTGCGAACTTTCGAAGAAAGTGTGGCAATCTCGTATAATGTCATTGCGAGCCCGGATTTATCAGGGCGCTGCAATCTCATTCTCCTTTATATTCCAATATTCCCCCTTTTTCCTCTACAAAAACTATAAAAAAACTATAATTATTATAAATATTACTATATTTACTCTATAACTAGTAATTCACCCAAAACACCGTAACTCTTACAAACAAAGGCTTTGCAGAATTTATAAAAACGCCCATATACTGCGTATATGAAGAAATTTTAACTTGCCCCTTATGATTGTACCAATTTTAAAAAAGACCCCCCTTAAAAACGAAATTTCGAGGTCTATTTTTTCGTAATCCATAAAACCCCCCTACTCTTTTAGTTAAGTACAATTATAAAAATGACAGAAATAATAATTTGTAATATTTATTGAAAAGATAATCATAATAAAGTTTCTACCATATCAAAAAGAGTAAACAAATTATAATTTTTACTAAAATATTGATCTGGTTCTTTTAGTAGTGTGATTTCCTTAATATAATCATAGATAAATCTACAAAGATCAATTAAAATATGGTTTTCGCTATATTCGAATTGTTCAAAATATCTAAAGTCTCCTTGTATTGACTTAAATTCAAAATCTTTATTAATTCTTGGGGTAAAAAAGCTTAAAAATTTGTGAAAGTTATTGGGAGTATCTCCTGAATATAAAAATTTAAGATTACTGATATTTCCAAATGTAAAAAATTGTTTATCTGCTTTTAAATTATTTATTATATTTGATTTCGATTGTCTTGATATTGGCTTTGAACTCGGATCTACAAGATAATCAATGTAATTTTCAAACTTATTATCATAAGCTTTTATTTCTTCATATTTCTGGTAGTGAAATTCATAAAATATTAGAAAAAATAAAACTAAAATAGTATCAAATATATAACCTTTTTCGTTTCTTATTATTTCTGGTATTAATTCACCAAATTCATTTGAGAATTTCTCTTTAATTATAGACAATAATTGATATTTATTAAATATCTTTTTTAGGTGTCTCGGATTAGTAAATTTAATTGAGTTTAAAAAGTTAGAAATTATTAAATTATGTTCTTTAAAAAGTTGAGATTTTTCCACAAATTTTTCTGTATTGTAATTTTTTGACATATTAAATGAGATATCAAATATTTTTTCTAAGAACTCTTCACCCTTAATTTTATCTTTATATTTTAATTCCGCTGCTTTAATGACGGCATTTTTATCCAATCCGCAAAAATAAATTACCTGACTTTTAGGCTCATTTAATGAACTTTCTTCTCCCAGTGCAAAAAATAATTTGATAGAAGAAAGTAAATCTAAAACATTTTCTGGATTACATCTGTCAAGATCATCCACAAAAACTAACAATATTAAATTATTTCCGAGTCTAGATTTTAACATAGACTGAAATTCTGTCTCAAATTCAGATATTTTTTTATAAAATGATTTTTCTAAGCTAACCTTTTCTAAGTATTTGTCGTATTCTTCTGCTATATTTCCAACAACTTTTATAGATTTCAAAGAACCCTTTAAAAAAATATTTGCCAATTTCTTTATTTTTTTCTTATTTTCACCGTCTACTTTTAATTCATCCAATAGAAAATCAAATAATGAGTATGTTAAATTATCATCTTTTTCATATCTCCAGGCATTGAAAACCACGGGATAATAAATTTCTTTATCTATCTCCTTTTTAATAGAATTAATAAGAGTTGTTTTACCGCTTCCCCAATTACCATAAAGAACAACCATATTATTTTTTTGTAAATGATTAGTTTCATTTTCCAAAAATAATTTTATAAATTTTAATTTTTTTAAAACATCAAAAAGGTCATTTTCCTGATCTAGTTCTTTTATAAATCTATTGCTTAAAAAATTATATGCACTCATAAGACAAACTCCCTTTCCCTCCCCTACCCTTTTGGTTAATTAAGGCTATGATTTTAATAATTTATTTCTTTATTTAAACTTTTCTTATATTTCATTTAATCTAAATATGACTATGCAAGTTATATTTAGATTCCTGCCTTTGATGCTTTAATGATAAGATAATTTATAAACGTAGAGCAAGAAACTAACATAAATTTTGCATCTTCAAAATAAAGATTAGGTTCATCAAGTAAAGCATGACGTATGCCATCAGCATCACTTGTATATCCATATAAACTGCTAAATGCACTTTTCAGAGCAGAGTGCAAACTAACCTCATTCTCTATTTTCTTCAACGCTTGTCCTAATGTGGTATTTTTCTCTTTCGTTATCATGTTACAAATAGCCTCTACCGCACTTATAGACTCTTTAATCGAGTTTCTGTAATTAGGGGATTTTCTGTCTGCTAATAAATCCAAAGCTGTTTTCAAATGAGTATTAACCGCTGTTAAAGGCTTAGAAATTTCTAAAGCTTCCTCTATTTCCGAAATTTCCTCTTCCGAGGTTATCTGTATAATCTTCCCTCCAATGAAACGATATGCGGATAATTCACGTTCCAAAAAAGAATTACACAGATCCATAAAATCCTGATTATCATCTTTATAAGGATAGCTATAAACAATAAATTCTATGAAATCATAAACTTCGTTCCATTCATAATTATAAAATATCTTTCTTATTATTTTATAAGTTTTGCTCCAAGTATTTTCCAAAGTATCAAGCGGTTGTTTAAAATGGTCAACCCATATTTTTTTGATTAATATTTCCATATCCGGGAAATAAGAAATCAAATATTTACTTATATTATCCCAGTAAGAAACAGTTAAGGCATTCCATAAATCATTGCGTAAATCATCATCCATACCGTCCACTTGGATAACACTTTTAATTGACTTAATTCCTTTCCTTTGAGAAAATAACTTCATATTATCACCCCACTTAAGCAAGTAATCATTGTAATAATTTTACACCGATATAACGCTATGATTAAGTGGCTAACAAAGGAACGCAGCAGATTTGCAAGTCCATCTACAACTGCATATTCTGTGTTTTCTTTACTTCAATAGGCCACTACCTTTAAAGTTAACAACGTGTTTGCCAGAGCTGCTTCTTTCAATATTAGTTATAATGATGTCACCTGACCTACCATCGTCAAGGATTAATCGATACGGACCACCTGGTCTTATATTTTTTTCAATAGGTAATTTAAATGAACCATGCCATTCTGAAAGCTTTGATCTTGGGTCTACTTTGAAATCAATCCAAATGGGAATATTTTCAATGATTGTTGAGTCTCCTTTTTTTATTTTTCCGTAACTTTGTGGCATTTAGCTTACCTCCTTTCTTTTTTAGTTTCTCCGTGAAATATCCCTAAGACCGCCAATGGAGTTAATACTTTTATAATTGCTTGGATTACCATAATTATTATATATCCTCTAGCATAATAAAAAACCAGTTCTATTTGCCATTATTTTGTCCAATTATTTGGCATGCAATTTTTTGTTTGCTTTTTTAATTTGAGCTATTAGATGATTTTTTAACAATAACTTCATAATTGTTTCCATCTTAAAATATATTCTAATATTTACTATTTGTTAATTATTTGTAAGTAGTTTCCTCCCCTACCCTTTTGGTTGATTAAGGTTATTGTTTGCATGTAATTACCTTTTTTATTTATTATTTTACCAATTTAATGAGCCGTTATCGGAGGTTACCAAAATAGCACCAAAAACTATCTCACCTCAAAGACTCTCAATAATATCGCTATAACATTTGTGACTACTATTCCCAAAACGAACATCAGAATATCTCTTCTTGCTCTTTTCTTTTCCATTTGTTGTAGTGTCTGCTCATTAATTTGCTGAAAGTACTTTGCGGCTTCGAGTGGAAGGTCGTTAAGCACTTGCACTCGTTTTGAAAGTTCCTCCTCCTTTTGGAATAGAGTATGATGCCTTGCTTTCAACTCTTCCAGTACAGTTTGGCGACGCTTTATGTCCTGAACAACATCCTTGATTATGGCATCGATTTCCTGAGAGGAACTACTTAATTTCGAGATTAATTGCTGTATTCGTTCCCCCGGAGTTACTTCTCTCCTCACAGCATGTTTTTTTCGGAGTTTATAAGAATTGACGAATTCAGAGATTAGTACGATAATAAAAGATATTATGAAGATCTTTATGAAGATTGGATCAATCATAAGACACCTCCAGACTCTCTGTTAAGCAATTTCCAATAACTACTAGAAATAACCAAGCTACTTCGTTTATACTCCCAAATCGACATGTCTTGCAAAGTTACTTCTATTTTTCTCAAAAAATTACTCTTAAACTTAATTTTTGAATATTTCTATATTCCTTATACTACAAACTTTTTAAAAACCCTCTTTTTTAAAAAACGTATTTAAAACTCCCCTGCTCTTTTAATGCAAGGATTCCGGAAAGTTTTTTAATATTTTATTTAATTAATATAGGATGTTTATTTAGTCTCAAGAGTAAAGTAAAATGGAAATGGTAAACTAAAATGCACCTTTCCCTCTATAGATATTTGAGATTTTCTTAATTAAAATAGAAACACATCTTATTTTATTTCTATGGTTTAGTTTTCCATTTTACGAAATCTTTCTTTGGGATCTCTATCTATAATAATGCCAAAAACCTTAACCATCCGGTTAAGAAGCCCTCAGATCTTGTATGTTTTCCGCTAAAAGTTACCGAATTATTGAATTAGTACACCTTACTTATTTACGTAACTTAAATGTAAAATATTAATGATCTAAGAAAATGAGATGATCTCAATTATTCAGGAAAGATTTAAATTTACCAACTTTATTGCATTGCAAGACTTGGCTCCCCTTACCCCTCCTTTTTCTGACGCATCCATCAGCAAACTTGGGTTAGAAGAATTATATTATGTATCAAGCTTGTTTATTAATAATATTTGTGGCTTGTATTTTAAACTTATTTATTGTTTTTTCATTAAATAGTTTACTGTTTTTGTATATAATATCTTTATGATCTAGACTGAGCTTATATTTCATTAAATTGAATGTTAAAAGGTCATTAACACTAGTAATCCCTATTTCGTTAAGAATTCTCTCATTTGCAGGACCAATCCCATCAATATCTGTTAATTTAATATTTATACTTACAATCTTTGAGGGTACTGCATATAAACTAATCAGAATCGTAATCAGAAATACGGTCAGTTGAGGAAGTCCGAAATTATAATTTCTTGATAAATTATAGACTTTGTTGGCGATTATAAACTCAAATAATACCATAAACGTTAAACTTGATATGCATATAATTATTATAGTGAAAGTCTTGCGAAATCCCCAATATATAAATCCCCCACCCAAAATCATTATACTTGATAGAATAATAGGGAGATGAAAAAAAAGGGGCAATAACTCTTTTCCACTTTCAGACAGTTTTATAAATAATTCAGGAATATCTGAATTTAAAAAATCCTTACCCGATAATTCATAAACAACTTTATTAAGTCCAAATTTTTCAGGCAATGTTAATAAGCCCATATCAAATAAATTTAATATCTTTGGCACTAAAGGAAATATAAAAGTAATAACAATGATACTAATTATTATAAGATATGTTATATCTATAGTCTTAAGGATAGCATTTTTTGAAATTAAATCATCGGTAAATAATGGATTAGACTTTATGTATTTTTGATAATAGTTATTCATTAAAAAATATATTGAATTAATCACTACTAATGAAATGAATAAGATACGTATTGTTTTCCCAAAATATAAAGGTAGTTTCATATTAATAAATAATGGCACAAAATAAATGCCAAAGAAAATAGTAAAAATAAAAACAAAAGCCAAATGAAATGATTGTTCTTTTCTATAATTATCTTTAAAATTTGACCATACCAATGAATCACTTATGATCAATGGCGGTAAATATCTACTTGGCGAAAATACTTGTACTACAAAGAAGATGATATAATTTGCTAGAAGTGTCGCTATTCCGAAAATATATATATGCAATATAAAAAATTGTGTATGGTTTGGGATCCAAATCATAACCACTCACTGCTGTATTTAAACCTTTTATTATTTCATTAAAGTGAAAATACAGATTTTTACTATTTAATATTAACGCCATGCTGAACAGCATGATTATCAGTATATAAAAATAGGTCTTTGTATATAAAAATATAGTGGAATCAAAGTACATTAATTCTTTATATTCTCTATACCGATTAAAAAACGTATTTTTTTTTGATTGTTTATCTTGGCTAAAAGCCAGACTTCTCAGGATTTCCCACTCTTCTTTTGTGAACAAAGATTTATTCTTATCATGGCAGCATTTATTTAAAAACACAAGACCTTCTTCTTCTTCCCTTGTTTTTAAGTATGAATATCCAAGATGAAACATAATGATTATATTTTCAGGTTGTTTTCTATATGCCTCTACGAGAAATTTATTACCTTTTTTATATTCGCCTTTTAAGGTTAATAGCCAACCATACGTATCAATATAAGCGGCATTATTGGGTTTTCGATCTAAGGCTTTTTGTGCAAGCTTTATCCCATACTCAATATCTTTAATCAGTCTAGCATGAATATAAGCGAGTTCATTATAAATTATATGATGATCTGCGCCACGATTAATAGCTTTTTGCAAAGAGCGTCCGGCTCGTTTTAAATCTTTTCCCTTAGAATAAAACATAGAATCTACTATTGCCCCAACACCCACAAAAGCATTCTGGAGTGTAAATATTATATAAAATATGGTAATATCCCTCACTCCAGTTAAGTTGCTGCCGATGATACTTATGAACAAGATTAGCCAAGAAATGCAGTGAATGATAATGTAGATATATTGATTATATTCGTTAATCATCATCCAAGAAAGATTCTTTTTAATATAACGATCAAATTGGGTTGGAGATCTAAAAGTCATTTTGCACTCCTTTTTTTGGTTTAATTAATTTATTCTCATTAGAATAATATAAATTATTTATACCTAATCCCACTGACATTTGCCCACCCAACAACCATTTTTTCTGACACGAGACATGTTTTTATTGTCTTTGTCGATACCTTTCGTAAATTTCTCTTAAGAAGATCTTATGGGGTCTATAATTAAAAAAACATTCTGTAACTATAGAATAATCTGAAAGATGA
>CAZWFH010000031.1:0-11834 GCA_964632105.1 uncultured Atribacterota bacterium | reverse complement strand
TTCGAATAAGTTCTCCACCTATTTTCTTCCCCTGTTTTTACGGGATAGATACACCGAACAGAGAATATTTGCGGGCTTCAAATCATACCTTAGAAGAGACAAAAAAATGGATAGAAGCAGATAGTTTGGGTTATTTAAGTATAGAAGGGTTATGCAGTGTTTTTGATAAAATCCCTGCAGATGATTTTTGCCTGGCTTGTTTTAACGGGAAGTATCCAGTGTAAGTTTCGTATCTCGTATTTAGTTAGCTGGTTACCTGGTTAGCTAATTAAGATAGTAAAAAACGAAAAGTATTAAAGCACAAAATTAAATTTGTATCTCGTATAGTAATAATTAATATGTTAAATGTGGGGCTCGATTCATCGAGCCTGCTGAAAAAAATATAAGAGTATACGGGTCGGATAAATCAGACCCCTAATTTCCTCCCCCTTGAGGGGGGAGGATTAAGGTGGGGGTGTTATGCTATCGACTAAATTGACCGGTAGACCAAAAAAAAGAAAAGGAACTAATCAAATGACAAAATCCTATAAAGAAGCTGGTGTGGATATCGACTTGGCCAATCAGATAGTTAAAGAAATAAAACCATTAATCAGTAAAACATCTATCCCCGGAGTATTAAGTGGTATAGGAGGATTTGGCGGATTGTTTTCCTTGGCAGAACAAAATTACAAAGAACCGGTGTTGGTTTCCGGAACTGACGGAGTGGGGACCAAATTAAAGATTGCCTTTGCTTTAAATAAACATAATACTGTGGGAATAGATTTAGTGGCAATGTCGGTGAATGATATCATTACCTGTGGGGCAAAACCTTTATTCTTCCTGGATTATATCTCTATTAGTAAACTGTCAAAAAAAGTAGTTGTTGAGCTAATAAAAGGAATTACTGAAGGGTGTAAAATGGCAGGCTGTGCTTTATTGGGCGGAGAAACTGCAGAGATGCCCGGATTTTATCCGGAAGGCGAATACGATTTAGCCGGTTTTGCAGTAGGGATTGTAGAAAAAGATAAAATAATTGATGGTAAGGAGATCAAAGAGGGAGATTCGGTTATAGGAATTTCCTCTAATGGATTACATAGCAACGGTTTTTCTTTAGCCAGAAAGGTTTTACTTGAATCCAATAAATATAGGATAGACGGTAAAGTATCTTCTTTTGGGGAATTTTTGGGCGAAGAATTACTTACCCCTACCCGAATTTATGCAAAACCAGTTTTACATTTATTGGAAAAATATAAAATTTTAGGAATAGCTCACATCACCGGAGGAGGGATAGTGGAAAATATTCCTCGTATTTTACCTGAAGGAGTTTCGGTCCAGATTAATCAAAAAAACTGGACCAAACCTCCTATCTTTTCTTTAATTCAAAAAGAAGGAAAAATTTCTGATGAAGAAATGTATCGGACTTTTAATATGGGTATTGGGATGGTATTAATTATTCCCCCAAATGACGCTTTAAAAGTGATTAACGAACTTAAAATGATAAAATATAATTCTTACATCATTGGCAAGGTTATAAAAGGGAATAAACAGATAATTATTGGATAATGACAAATTTGGTGCCTGGCACAAAACTTTACATTTATGACAAATCTGGTGCCTGGCACCAGATTTGTCATTGAGGAGAAGAAGTTAATGGTTAATATCGGAGTGTTGGCCTCAGGTAGAGGGACAAATTTGCAGGCTATAATTGAGGCGATTAAAGAGGGAAGAATTGAGGGTAAAATAGGTATTGTTATTAGTGATAATCGCGATGCCTTTGCCCTTAAGAGAGCCAAACAAAATAATATTAAAATTGAGTGTATTAATTTCAAAAGTTTTAAAAATAGGGAAGCTTACGATAAAAAGATTGTGGAATGTTTGAAGGAGAAAGATGTTGACCTGGTAGTTTTAGCCGGATATATGAGAATTATAAGTCCCTATTTTATTAAAATGTACAAAAATAGAATAATGAATATTCATCCTGCATTACTTCCCTCTTTTCCAGGATTACATGCTCAGAGGCAGGCCGTAGAATATGGAGTGAAGATTTCTGGCTGTACAGTCCATTTTGTTGAGGAGGGAGTAGATTCTGGCCCTATTATTTTACAGAAGGCGGTAGAGGTAAAAGATAATGATACCGAAGAATCATTAGCGGAAAGAATTTTAAAAGAAGAACACCAAATTTATCCTCAGGCAATTCAATTATTTTCCCAGGGTAGATTGGTTATTAAAGGGAGAAAAGTTTTTATTAAAAAGAGGTTAATTTAAGATGAAAGTATTAGTAATTGGCGGCGGAGGAAGAGAGCATGCTCTGATATGGAAAATTAATCAAAATCCGAAAGTATCTGAAGTGTATTGTGCACCGGGCAATGCAGGAATTTCCAAGTTAGCCCAATGTGTAAATATTGATACAGACAGCATAGAAAAATTAATTGATTTTGCCAAAAAGGAAAAGATTGATTTAACGGTAGTGGGACCGGAATTGCCTTTATCCCAAGGAATAGTTAATGAATTTAATAAACAGGGTTTAAGGATATTCGGTCCGAGTAAAGAGGCTGCTGAAATTGAATCAAGTAAAGTCTTTTCCAAGTATTTAATGAAAAAGTATAATATCCCTACCGCTAATTACCAGGTCTTTCAAACCAGCGAAAAGGCACTCGATGATATAAAAAAACAAACCTTTCCTTTGGTCATAAAGGCAGATGGATTGGCAGCTGGCAAAGGCGTATTTATAGTAGAAAATTTAGTCCAAGCGAGAAATGCCTTGGATGCACTGATGGAGGAGAAAAAATTTGGAGAAGCAGGCAGGCAGGTCATCATAGAGGAATTTTTAGAAGGAGAAGAGGTATCGATTTTAGCATTTTGTGATGGGAAAACGGTGGTACCCATGGTTTCCTCTCAGGACCACAAAAAGATATTTGATAATGACCTGGGGCCCAATACCGGTGGGATGGGAGCTTATTCCCCGGTACCCTTTTATCCTGATGAGTTTGAAAAGAGAGTTTTAGAAGAGATTTTAAAACCTACTGTAAAGGGTTTACAGAATGAAGGAAAAATGTATAAAGGAGTACTTTATGCCGGATTGATATTAACCAAAGAAGGCCCTAAAGTTTTAGAATTTAATGCCCGTTTTGGTGACCCGGAGACTCAAGTCATATTGCCGAGATTAAAAACAGATTTAATCGATATATTAAATGCAGTCATCGAGAATACCCTTCATAAAATCAATATCAAATGGGAAGATAATGCTGCAGTATGTGTGGTGGTGGCTTCCGGAGGATATCCGGGGAAGTATCAGAAAGGAAAAGTTCTTAGCGGTTTGAAAAGATTGGAAAAAATGAAGGATATTATAACCTTTCATGCTGGTACCAAACTTCAAGATGATAAGGTTATTACTTCAGGAGGAAGAGTCCTGGGGATAACTGCCTGGGATGAAACTATATCTAAAGCAAAAGAGAGGGCATATAAAGGAGTAAAAGAAATTTATTTTGAAGATATGTATTACCGAAAAGATATTGCCGTCAAGGCTATAAAGGAGAAGAACAAATGACCAAAATAAAACGAGCTTTAATCAGCGTATCCGATAAAGAAGGAATTATTGATTTTGCTAAAGGTTTGGAAAAATTAGGAATCGAAATTATCTCTACAGGAGGAACAGCTCGGCTACTAAAAGATGCTCAAGTTAAAGTGAAATTAATCTCTGATGTAACCAATTTTCCGGAGATACTGGATGGAAGAGTCAAGACTCTTCATCCTTTAATTTTCGGAGGTATATTAGCCAGGAGCGATAATTCTCTTCATCAAGAGCAATTAGCAGCTCAGCAGATTGAAACAGTTGGTCTGGTAGTGGTAAATTTATATCCTTTTCAAAAGACAATTTCTAAAGAAAAGGTAAAATTAGAAGAGGCTATAGAAAATATTGACATTGGGGGGCCTTCTCTTTTGAGGGCAGCAGCCAAGAACTATCAAGATGTAGCTGTAGTAATAAATCCTCAGGATTATCCGATAATTTTAGAAGAATTAGATAAAAATCAAAGAGAAATTTCTTTAGAGACTAAAAAGAGATTAGCGACAGAGGTATTTGAACATACTTCATTCTATGATGGAATTATTACCCATTATTTAAAAAAAAATTTACTTAAAGAATCAACTTCTTTTCCCCAGACTCTAAATTTACTGGGTGAAAAAGTTTCAGACCTGCGTTATGGAGAAAATCCCCATCAATCTGCTTCTTTCTACAAAGAAGTATTAGTAAAAGAGTCCAATCTGGGAGATGCGCTACAATTAGGCGGCAAAGAATTATCTTTTAATAATTTAGTGGATTTAGGAGCGGTCTTGGAGATGGTTAAAGATTTTCAGGAACCTACTGTTGTCTTTGTGAAACATACCAATCCCTGTGGTTTGGCCAGTGCATCAACCATTGAAGAGGCCTATCAAAAAGCTTACCAGGGGGACCCTCTTTCTGCCTACGGGAGTATTGTTGGTATAAATAGAGTAGTGGGGACAAAATTAGCTGATTTAATTAATGAAACCCCTTTTGTAGAAGCAGTTCTGGCGCCTGATTTTGAAGATGAGGCGCTGAGTATTTTGAGACAAAAGAAAAATCGTCGTTTAATAAAAGTGGGAAATTTAAAAAATAGAGATGTTCAGATAAAAAATATTAAAAAAATACCGGGTGGATTTCTGGTTCAAGATAGAAACTTAAAGGAAATTACAATAGAAGATTTAAAGGTAGTAACTAAGAAAGAGCCGAACAAAGACGAATTAAAAGAGCTCTTATTTGCCTGGAAGGTAGCCAAACAGGTAAAATCGAATGCCATCGTTTTAACTAAAGATAAACAGGTAGTAGGAGTTGGAGGCGGGCAGATGAGCAGAGTAGATTCGGTTCTAATTGCTATCAGAAAATCTAAAGGACGTTCTAAGGGCTCATGTCTTGCATCTGATGCCTTCTTCCCCTTTAGAGATGGGGTAGACGAAGCGGCCAAAGCGGGAATAACCGCCATTATTCAGCCCGGTGGATCAAAGCGAGATGAGGAAGTTATAGAAGCTGCTAATGAACATAATCTGGCAATGGTCTTTACCGGAGTAAGATGTTTTAAACATTAATTTATAACTAATTAGTTAATTGATTGAATTCACTGGTAGGGGCAGAACTTGTGTCTGCCCCCCTCTCTCCTCCCACTTATGTCATTCCCGCGAAAGCGGGAATCCATCCCCCTGTCATTGCTTTCGAAGAAAGCGCGGCAATCCCTATTTCATTAACCGATAACCGAAACTTTTTATCCAAAAAAGAAGGATTTTTGAAACCTTTTGTCGAATATAAAAATATAATTGTTTATATAAATATAATTATTGCCATACAGTAGCCACAGTACTGTGATACAATTATAAAAATATTCAATTTAATTAAAGCGGTTAGAAAGTATGTTTTTAATCAGTTAGGAGAATATACAATATGCAATCACAATCCCAGGATTTAACTTTTATAACTAATGAAAAAAAGCAAACCCTTGCAAATAGATTTAGGACCCTCATTAAAGATACCCAATTTTTTGATGTTTTGGTAGGATATTTTCATACCAGCGGTTTTTACGAAATTTATAAATCTCTCGAAAAAACAGAAAAAATTAGAATTCTTGTCGGTATAAATACTAATGTTTCTAATCTCCCCGCACCCGCCTCAGATGGAAATCCAACTACTTCTCCTCCCCAACAATCTTTACAATTTTCCCATTCAGAAACAAAAAAGCAATTTTCCCAAGAAGTATCCGATGAGATGGAAAGTTCCCCGGATAGCAAAGAGGTGGAAGAAGGAGTTAGCATCTTTTTAGAATGGTTAAAGACTGGAAAGTTAGAAATAAAAGCATATCCCTCTGCAAATATTCATGCCAAGCTTTATATCATGACTTTTTCGGAAAGCGATCGTGACACTGGCAGAGTGATCACCGGATCCAGCAATTTTACCAAATCCGGAC
The DNA here is from genome assembly GCA_964632105.1 of uncultured Atribacterota bacterium. Classification (GTDB taxonomy): domain Bacteria; phylum Atribacterota; class Phoenicimicrobiia; order Phoenicimicrobiales; family Phoenicimicrobiaceae; genus Sediminicultor. The sequence goes on along the minus strand of CAZWFH010000031.1, from coordinate 5,883 downwards.
TTCTTGATAATTTTGAATTTAACGTAGAATTAAAAAATAGATCTGATTATGAATTTGCCCTTAAAAAATTTAATGAATTATGGGAAGATGCGGTTGATTTAAAAGATAAATATCAAGAAACCATTCAAACAAAAACCTGGCTAAACAATAACATCACTCCTTACGAACTTTACTTAAAATTCTTATACGAATACTTTCAGGACGACCTCAAGCAAGCCGAAGAAATATTCTACAAATATGTACCCAAAGATTTTATGAAACTTGAATATCAGGAACAGGCGGTTTTAAATGCTAAAAAAATCCTTCAGGAATACGGTGGTGTTTTTATCTCTGACGTAGTAGGTTTGGGCAAAACTTACATCTCTGCCCTTTTAGTCCAACAATTAGATGGCCGCCACCTGGTTATTGCCCCACCCATGCTTTTAGATAAAGACAGTCCCGGTTCCTGGCCCAATATTTTTTCTGGTTTTAAGGAACAGGCAGATTTTGAATCATTAGGCAAATTAGACCAATTGCTCAAAAGAGGTATTACTAAATATGATAATGTATTTATTGATGAAGCCCATCGTTTTCGCAATGAATCAAATGCTACATACGAAATGCTCGCACGGATTTGCCGGGGTAAAAGAGTTATCCTGGTAACCGCCACTCCCTACAACAATTATCCCAAAGATATCTTAAGTCAACTAAAGTTATTTCAAAACTCCAAAAAAAGCACAATTCCTAATTTGCCCAATTTAGAGAAATTTTTCTCTAACTTAGAAAAGAGGCTAAAGCATCTGGACCGCAAACGAAATTATCCGGAATATATCAGGACTGTAAAAGAAAACTCCCGAGAGATTAGGGAAAAGGTTTTAAAATATCTGATGGTACGCCGAACCAGGTCAGAAGTAATTAAATATTTTACCCGAGAATTAGAAAAACAAAAATTGAAATTTCCCGAAGTTGCCAAACCCGAAGCGGTATTTTATCAACTAAACGATCAAGAGGACAAGATTTTTACTAAGACCATCAAAATGATTGCCCTCGATTTTAATTATAGCCGTTATACTCCACTACTTTATTATCGCGGAGAAATTACTCAACCGGAAGAATTGGCTCAAAAGAATATGAGAAAATTTATGAAAATTCTTTTAGTGAAAAGATTAGAGAGTAGTTTTTATGCCTTCCGACAAAGTATCAATCGATTTATTCATTCTTATGAAAAATTCTTAGAAGAATTTGATAAGGGAAATGTATATGTTAGTAAAAAATATATTAATAAAATATTTGAATTCCTGGAAAATGATAATGATGAAGCCATCCAAAAATTAATGGACGAAGATAAAGCTGTAAAATACTCATCCCAAGATTTTGATCCAAAATATAGAGGGCTCTTGGAAAAAGATTTAAAGACTTTAAGAGAAATTCAAAAAATATGGAGCGCAGTAGACCGAGACCCTAAATTGCTCCAATTTTTAGATATCCTTTCTTCTCATCCTATCCTGAAGAAAAATAAATTAATAGTGTTTACTGAATCTAAAGAGACCGCAGATTATTTAAATGAAAATTTACAAAAATATAAAGTAATGGAATTTACCGGGGGTTCAAGTGAACACACCCGGAGAAAGGTAATTGAAAACTTTGACCCCAAAGCCCATTCTCCCCGGGATGATTACCGGATATTAATCTCCACAGAGGTCTTATCAGAGGGAGTAAATCTTCACAAATCTAATGTAGTCATTAATTATGATATCCCCTGGAATCCTACCCGTATGATGCAAAGAGTAGGAAGAATCAACCGGGTAGATACTAATTTTGATAAGATTTACACCTTTAATTTTTTCCCCAGCAAACAATCCAATGACCTGATTAAATTAAGAGAAGCAGCGGCAGCAAAAATACATGCCTTCATCTCTTTATTAGGAAATGATGCCCGCTTGCTTACCGAAAATGAAGAAATAGAATCCCATGAATTGTTTAACCGCCTAACTTCCAAAGAAGCTATCATCGGCGAAGACGAAGGACAGGAAAGTGAATTAAAATATTTAAAAATTATTAAAGATATCCGGGAAGACTACCCGGATTTATTTGCCAGAATTAAGTCCTTGCCCAAAAAGGCGAGAACTGCCAGAATATATAAACAAAAAACCAATACCCTTTTAACTTATTTCCGTAAAGGCAAACTTCAGAAATTTTTTATAGCTGCCCAAAAGCAAGAATCTCAAGAATTAGATTTCATCACCACCGCTAAAACTTTAGAAACAAAAGAAGATGCTAAGCGAGAAAAGATAAGTTCTGATTTTTATGACTTATTAGGGAAAAACAAAGAAGCCTTCGAATTTGCCACCCAGGAAGAAGCGTCAGAAATAAAATTAACCGGTGGTAGAGATTCCGCCACTCAAGTTTTAAAAATATTAAAAGCCATCTCTAAAGATACCAGAAAACTTACCGAAGAACAGGAAAATTACTTAAAAATAGTAATACAAAAGATTACAGAAGGAGCTCTACCGAAACAGACTACTAAAATACTGCTTCAGGAATTGAATAATGAATTAAAAAAGACCATAAATCCTTTAACAATATTGGCAGTATTGCAAAAAAATATTGCTCCGGAATTTTTAAAAGAACATTTATCAGAAAGTGCTGCTCAGACTTCCGGACCAAGGGAAGTAATTTTATCTGAATATTTGATTGGAGAATAAAATATGGACAAAGAATCTGCCAAAAAACTTATTAGAAATACTTTTCAGAATTCTTTTGATAAAGAAAAATTTATTTATTTTATAAAAAATTTACTTAACCAATATGATGAATCAAAAGCATTTCACCTGCATGGTTGTTATATACCAGATAGCTTTAAAGATTACATTAAAAGCTATGAACGAATTGGAACTTACACAGACCCGGAAGGGAAAAAGATTGACATTCTTATTGTCCATTTAAAAAAAGAAACTACAGTTGACCGTGCCCGCACTGCTCAGCGCAATTTTATAGCCCGCTACTTAAAAGAACGTGGCGAAAAAGATGCCGGGCTTGTCGCTTTTGTTTCTCCCCAGGAAGAGGATTGGCGTTTTTCTTTTGTGAAGATGGAATACAAGTTTGAAAAAACTCCGAAAGGTGATGTTAAGGTAAAGGAAGAGTTTACCCCGGCCCGCAGATATTCTTTTTTAGTAGGAGTAAATGAAAGCAGTCATACCGCCCAAAGTTGTTTTGTAAATATTTTAAAGAACTCGTTGATAAAATATTAAACTCATATAAAATATATAATCCAAAAAATATAAGACGATTAATATCAACATTATGTATGATTTCAGCTTTAGTTTTACATTATTCCAAAGAAATAGATAATTTATGGCCCGCAAAAGAATGTGTTACCTATGCTTTACTAAAGACCTGGGGGTGGTTGTTGGAAAAAAATGCAATTAGTAGTAGAAAGATTGCTATAAAGGAATTTTTAAAACTATATAATCTTCATTTAAGGATTCTAAACTTATACTTTTGTAAAACAATACCGATAGCAAAAGGAAAAGATGGTCTTTTTTCTGAAAAGGGCGCAGTTTTTGAGCAAATTGGTTATCCTATGAGAAGTCTTGAATATATATCATATTTAATATATTATTACCAAGCTTTTGTGAATTTAAATTCTCAGTCCGAAAGAGGTATATTTAAAAACCTATTAGTAACAATAGAAAAAATTATTAATGACAATTCAGGATGTCAGAGGCCCTTGCTAGACAACCATTCTATTCCTATTCTAATAATCTTATTATTTTTACTCGAAAATGATGAAACAGAATTTGTAAACAAATATTTAGAGAATGTATTAGATAATATTTTTCTAATAAAAAAAATGAGAAAAAGACTACCTGGATTAAGCAATAATTTAGATAGTTTAATTGAATATTGTTCAACCGGAACAAGGCCGAAAAATTATGTAGATACCTCTTCTTATTTGATTGAAATATTGTTTGAATTTGCATATAAACTAAAAAATAAAAAATTATTTAGCAATTATTGGAAACATTTAGTAAAGGATATAAATTTGTTAACATACTATCCCCCAGAAAATATTGAAGAAAATGAATGTCTTTTATTTAAAAAACAATTGACCGAAGGAAATAGTAAGCTATTTGATAGCAATAATATTGTCAAAGATGAAGAAACTGCTTTTAGTTATTATGAAAAAATGTTTAATGATAATTCTAATAATGAAAGGTTTAATTTTAAAACCGACGAGTTTGGTTTTAAGCATCTAAGAATGCTATCGCATATTTATTTTAAAACTCCCTTATTCCCGCAAGAGTGGAGATTTTTAAATAAAATATAATATTAATTTAGAATAAAATATGACATGAGACCGTTGTATTAGCTCAATAATTTGGTAACTTTTTCTAACTATTTAGTAAGGGGTTTGATAAGTCCAGGTTCCTGATATCTTCGTAAACGATAAGAATATGGTAGAGAGAATCCTTTATTGTGCTTTTATCATATTTAAATGAAAATATTTTTCTTAAGGAATTTACCTTTTCAAAAAATATTTTTACACCAGCCAACAAATCTGAGCACGAACTGGCTGATAACTTAATTTTTTTAGAAAATTTTATCTTCATTTACCAATGTAAAGAGCGACAAAGTAATTCAAATGTGATAAATAATGATGTTGAAAGAAGATGGTTTGAAAGCAAAATTTTAAAAAAGGCAACGAGACAAATTCGTGATACCATTTCTTATTTTAAAAGATATTCTCCAATTAGGTTAAAAAATCATAGAGGTCATGAATTTAAAATTAATTTAGATAACAGGAAGATTTTTAAAATAGTATCATATGATAACCAGAATTTACCGATTGATTGCATGAGAATAAATTACTATAAAAGCAGGCATGTAGGATTTATACATATTCTACCAATTGATATTTATTTTAAAATTGTAAATACTCTATATACCCCTTGCGAGATATCAGAGTATTTTAAATTTAGGGAAAAAGTCATTTTAAATAATCTTTCTAATGAATATTTCGTTGATGAATTATCCTTATTAGGTCAATATTTAAGTGGAAGATTAGAAGATAAACCCAGTAAAAATTATATTAAATATTTTATTTGTTTTAAAAACAATTTTGAAGAATTTAATTTAAATCCATTATTGTTGAAATTTGGTGATAGAATTTATGATTCTTCTGGAGGCAATAAAGATTATTATTCCATATTAACTGAATTTTCAAAACTAAATAGAGTATATTTGAAAAACATAAAAGGAAGGGTAGATTATTGTTTGGAAAGAATATTTAAGGATGAAATAATTGTACCGACTAGAGCGTATAATCCTGAAACATGTTGTGGCTTTGTCATGATGACACTTCCAAATTCTATGATTAAAAGAAAAAGAGAATATTTAAAAAATACAACAATAGCGGCAAAATATGATCTAAATTATAAAAAGGAAATTGGAATCCTTTTTGCAAAAGATGGGAATGATATTATTATTGATTGGTGTTTGATCGTTGGTCCTAATGATAAAAATGAAACGCTAGAAAAAATACTTAAAGAAAATAATCCCTTTCGAAAAGTAGATGTTGAAAAAATATTAAGATATAATTTTAATCATTAAAACTTATTATAAATGAAAGCCGAAGCCTACTTGCGTGAGGGTTGTTTCTTATTCTTCACGATTAGGAAAATAACAGGAGGTTATACCAACTCAATAATCTGGTAACTTTTAGCAGAAGAAGCGCCAAGAAGTTTTATATGTCTTGCAGGGTGAAAGTCCCTGTTGGGTAAGGTCTAGCCAACCACCCATACCAAGTGTTGCATCAAAATGGGTAACCATTAGATGAAGCGTACACAGGGAAACAGATAGGCCATAGGGAAGACCGTACTTCCTAAAAGTGAATTATACAGC